>NZ_SLUN01000036.1 GCF_004340685.1 Hydrogenispora ethanolica
ATGGGCCGTAAGAACTGGCTGTTTTCCAACACGCCCAACGGTGCGAGGGCTAGTGCGGTCTATTACAGCCTCATTGTTTCCGCCAAGGAAAATGGTCTTGTGCCTTTTGAATACCTGACAAAAGTTTTCACCCAGGCTCCAAACGGCGCGCGCCTCGAAAATCTCTTGCCCTGGAGGGTGTGACCCCTGGATTGACGGTTACGAAAAAACCAAAGGGGTTATTCAATTCAAGGTCTACCATTGAATAACCCCTTTATTATACAATTTCTTAATTATATGATATATGCGAATTAAAAAAGCAAAATCATCATTGGGTTTGAGTATAGGTTAAACTACTGGCGCCAATTAAGGTATCGATCACCTGATCGGGATGGATCTGTTCCATTTTAAACTTTTTAAGCTGCTCCTTTTTCACTCCGATGATCTGAAAGAAAATTTCCAAGGCTTGTAAATGACCTTTTTTCATTGGATCAATTTCGTCTTGAGTATCTAATAAATTTTGATACTCATTAAAAGCAAAAACACACGCTTTTTCCAGGCCTGATTGCTCAATCATATTGATGAGTTGAGCGTAAATCTCTCGGCGAGCTGCAGCGTGTGTTCTGCGGAATTCCGCTTGCGGGATTGTTTCACTTGCTAACAAGTCCTGCTTGGCTATGCCCTTGAACCTTTTGAGCGCCAACAAGATATCATCTTGGCCAATCAAAACCATGGGGGCATCCCTCCCTAACGATATTATTTTGTTTTGGGTTAAATATATATTAAATATTCGCTTTATTTGGGTGAAATCCTCTTAAGTAAAAAATTTAATATGAGTTTACCAAGAAATTTTTAAACTGAGCTGTATTTGACAAATGACTTTAGTTCTATTATAACCGTATTTGAGAAAATTATCAGAGAAAATACCTATCTTTTCTCTAGACCTTAAATGTTATGGCACAAAACCGTTCAATTAGACTCTCATCGGTAAGGTCGAATTTGAGCGGAGTCAGAGATACAAAGCCTGATTCTACAGCCAGGATATCGGAGTCATTGAGTTGTTGAAAACCAACTGGGTCCCCGCCTAACCAGAAATAGGTTTGTCCCCGCGGATCAATTCGTTCTTCGAAGACATTTTGGTAAATACGCTTGCCCAATCGGGTCATTGCCGCTCCTTTAAAATTCTCTTGCGGAAAATTAATGTTCATGATAGCTTCTTCAGCCATTTGTTTTATTATATTTAGATTATCGCGAATAAATGCAGCGGCAGGTCCAAAGTCATTGGATGCTCCATAACCCGCCAATGATGCAGCGACACTTGGCTTATTATTCATACGCCCTTCAATCGCTGCGGAAACCGTCCCGGAGTACAATACGTCATTGCCCAGGTTTGGTCCGCGATTGATTCCGGCAATAACCAAATCTGGAGGAGTGGTTTTTAAAATGCACTCTATCGCAAGCTTTACACAGTCTGCAGGAGTTCCGTTAACTAACCAGTGTTCTCTACCGTGAATTTTCACAGGAGTAGTCCGCAGCGGTTGATGCATAGTTATACCATGCCCCACTGCGCTCCGTTCACGGTCAGGAGCGACGATGGTAACATCTACTTCATCAGCTAATACCCGGTAGAGAGTTTGAAGTCCCTCGGCATAAAAACCATCATCATTTGTTAATAGAACCTGGAATCGCCTAGCCTTTTCCATGCTTCCCCAGATCTCCTTTTTTCAAATTACCAATTGGACTCTTCCTGACAGAGTCCAAAAATAATGAAACCCACATTCGCTTCATCGCGACGTGGATGTCAACAGAATCAGTATTTGCATTTATTAAAAAATTTTATCCATCAGAATCATTTAATGTTTAGGAAAAAGTCTTTTAAGGCGATTGGAGAGTTTCATCACACTTTATACGGATATTATGAAGAATTTGAGCCGAGGTTTCATTGATCAGCTTTTTACTTGAGCGAATCAATTCAAATAAAGGCTCTAAGTTTTCCTCGCCACAAATATTGCGCAACGAATCCAAGCAGGCGTGGCGGTGATCTTTTTGTTCAATTAACATGGCTACTAACGGTTCAACGGCACGTTCATCTCCAAAAATTCCCAATGCCATCACGGCAACTTCACGAACATCATGATTTTCATCGCTAAGGGCCGATATTAACGGCAAAATGCTTGAAGGATTCTTTAATTTTCGTAAAGCTTCGGCAGCCTCATATCTTACCCCATAATCGTCATCCTTTAGTGTGTCGGCCAGATCCTCAGTCACCTGCTGATCACCGAAATCACCTAATAACTTGCAGACTCTTCTACGGATGAGAGGGTTTGGGTCCTGCAATGCTTTAAGTAATTGCGGGATTACCTGTTTCGGAGGAAATTGTTTAAGCGCGGTAGCAACGTTAAAACAAACGTAATTATTCTCATCGGATAAGGCCTGAATCAAGGGTTGAATTGATTTAATATTCTGGATGCGTCCCAACGCTTCAGCGGCCCAACCCCGTACATGTTCATCCGTATCTTGTAAAGCATTAATAAAAATGTCCAACGCTTGATCAAGGCCAATTTTACTCAAGCCATAAATAGAACTCCGGCGAACTGTGCGGTCTCCTTCCAAGAAAGCCATCTTTAAGACATCGATCACTTCAAGGCGCAGAGATTCAAGTATCTCATCTTTCCCAGCACCATACGGAGGATGGATTGATATGGAATCTATCTTGTCTAGGTATTCGATAATATTATCAATTCGTTGTGCTTGTAAACCCATCATTGAAACTCCCTTAGGATAAACCATTTTTATCAGCTTTTGGTAATCGCGCGGGATTTACAATGAGGACATTGCTCAGCTTCCCAAGGAACCGGTTCATGACAAACTAGGCATTCTTTTTTAGCATTCTTTTGGCAAAAAGGACACATAAATAAATTGTCAATTATTTTTTTGTTACAATGAGGGCACTTCGCCATCGTTCCTTGCGGCCGCATCATAAAATAGACAATTACCAAAACGATCATGGCAACGACGCCGACGACTGGAGCAGTTATGACTAGAATGATTGGTACAAAAGTCCAGAACATCCAGGCGTAATCACGCCCTCTTGCATCTAAATAAAACCAGAATCCGATCAATCCGGCAATTCCGAGTTTGACGACAAGAACAATAATATCCGCGATTTTAGGCATTCTAAATCCCGCTCCTCACATGTAAAATGATTATCACGAACTCTCGTTATTTGATATTGAGTGGAAAAAAGAATTAAACATATTGTAAACGTTCTTTATATTCACCTTTAATCAGGCGATTCCTGCTATCAATTTCAAAAACAACCTATTTAAAAAAGCCCGTTTTGAGCAAATTTATTCATAAAAATCCTCGCTAAACTAAGTTTGACTTGTGTATAAGAAATACCTCCCTGGAGATAGGCCAGATAAGGCGGCTTTAAAGGAGCGTCAACGGAAAACTCACTGGTAGCGCCGGCAATAAAAGTTCCGCCACCCATGATTACTCGATGAATGTAACCGGGTAATTCAGCCGGTTCGGGACGGACATCCGATTCGACTGGTGAACTTTTCTGGACTTCTTGACAGAAATCAATCAAGCTTTCAGCTGTTTCAAAATAAACGCGTTGAATGATATCAGTACGGGTTTCCTCGGGAAGGGGATTGACTCGAAATCCTAACTTGTGGAACATACAGGAGGCTAAAACCGCACTTTTGACCATCTCGCCAACGCGATGCGGAGCTTCAAAAAACCCTTGAAAAAAGATTTGCAGATTTAATAAAGACGGTCCAATTTCCCCGCCGATTTTGGGAGCATAAAGGCGTTCTGCCGCTTTGATCACACATTTTTCTTTTCCGACAATATAGCCTCCACTTGGAATCAGACAGCCACCTGGGTTTTTAATTAATGACCCAGCTATCAAGTCTGCTCCAACCTCTGTCGGTTCCTTCTCTTCGACAAACTCTCCATAACAATTGTCTACAAAAATTATAATTTCCGGGAACTTCGTTTTGATCGCAGTAAAAACCTTTTCCAACTCATGAATGCTAAAGGAATGCCGTTCTGAATACCCGCATGATCTTTGGAACGCCACAATTTTGGTCCGATTTGAAATAGCAGACAAGATGTTTGAAAGGTCCAAAGACCCGTCATTCGTCAGAGGCACCATTTTGACATGAAAACCGCCGGTTTCACTTGTCGATTCGAAATCAGTTCCGGAAATTCCAAGTACACCGAGTAAAGTTTCATAGGGCTGTCCAGATGCCAGCACCAATTCGTCGTGATGATGCAAATTGCCCAACAGTGCGCAAGCGATGGCATGTGTCCCCGATACCAGTTGTTGTCGGACCAATGCGGATTCAGCGCCGAAAACCCGCGAGAAAATCTTCTCTAGAGTTTCTCTGCCTAAATCGTGATATCCATACCCGGTTGAGTTCTGAAAGTGATAGGAGCGAACTTTGGCTTCTTGAAAGGCATCCAACATTTTCGATTGATTTTTTAATGCAATATTTGCAATATGATCAAACGGGGCATTTAACTCGTTTTCAGTCTCTTTGATAAAACGGAGCAAATTATCAGGCAAATTCAACTTCATCTTCTCTTTTCCGTTTAGGATAACTTCCCAATATTTTCTTCCAACCGTTGAAGGCCCTCACCTGCATCTCTATGTTTTTTAAAGCCACATCAACTGATGGAGAAGATTTATGGCCGATAAACTCATAGATGAGTACATATTCTTGCGGTCTGATTTTATAGGGACGAGACTGAATGAACGTCAGGTCAATTTGAGCGTCGGCCAAGAATTTGGCAGTGTCGTATAGTTGCCCTGGTTGATTCATGCCATAGCGGACCGCCAGTAATGTGCGATCATCCTGCGTGACAGGACCATCCGTCAAGGAGCATACAAAAAACCGAGTTTCATTATTGGCGTAATCCTGAATTTCTTCTGAAAATAGAATCATTTGGTGTGCAATAGCGGTCTTTCGGCTACAAATAGCGGCAGCCGTTTCTTCTAATAAAGCCTTCTGGGCAGCTTCCGAAGTGGACAGTACCGGAACAAGCGCAATCCCAGGAAAGTATTCTTCCAGCCGATTTAGGCATTGGTTGATCGCTGAAGGGTGCGAATACACAGTGTGAAGTTTTTTCCAGTCGGAACCTGCTTTTGCAGCCAAAACATGAGAAATAGGCAAGTTCACTTCATCGCAAACTTTCACAAAATCTTGGTATTCGATTAAAGCGTCAAAAGAGGAGCCGATTAAGCCGTCAATTTTATTTTCTACTGGTATAACGGCATAATCAACCTCGCGATTCTGAACCAATCGTAACGAGTGATTTACCGTAGTTAAGATTATATCTTCATTGTCTAATGATGCATTCATGCGATTGGCAAAAATAATGGCTGCCTGTTCCGCATATGTTCCTTTGGGACCAAGAGTCGCAATTTTCACGGGCCGCTCCTTATACTTAATACCACGTAAATAATATAGATTTAAGCGCGGATTTACCACTATCTAATATTAAATAAAAAGCAGGATCATTGTCAATTCCAATTCGAAATTCAAAGGATTTATTTTATTTTGATTATTTTTTTAGGGCATTTATTTAAACGGTGGAAATGAAAAAGACCCTCGTGGGTCTTATTCTTCCTTCCTCTCCACATTGGAAAAATCGGATATAGGTCTGGCCGGAATAATGGTTGAAACTGCATGTTTGTATACCATCTGCTGCTTTCCGTCACTATCGAGAATTATGGTAAAGTTATCGAAGCCTTTAACCAACCCACGAAGTTGGAAACCGTTTACCAAAAATATGGTGACGGGAATACTCTCTTTTCGAACCTGATTTAAAAAAGCATCTTGCAGGTTGATGGCTGGTTTGTTCATCATTAAAATTTCCCTCCAAAACTGATTTAACTTACTCTATTCGACATTTAGTCCAATCTACCTTCAATATAACGCAAAATTTCTCCAATAAATTCCTGTTTTCTCTCCGAAATATTCAACCATAAATCAATTGGTTCCCGCCGGAACCATGTCAATTGTCGTTTGGCGTAATGCCTGGTTTCTCGCTTAATCTGAGTCAGCGCCTCAGCTAACGATAGCTTACCTTGTAAATACTCATTGATGTGCCGATACCCCAAGCTTTGCATCGGCTTTAAACTGGAGTCATAGCCCATTTGCAGGAGCGTTTGGACCTCTTCGATGAATCCATCTTCAATCATCTGATCTACGCGTGTTTCGATCCGATGGTAAAGCTCATTTCGATCCCGATCTAAGAAAATGTAGGTGGTCTTATACTGAAAATCCGGATGGCGTTTTGGTTGCAGAGCAGACAAAGGAGTTCCCGTCGTATGAAAGACTTCCAATGCTCGGATAATTCGTACCAAGTCATTTGGATGGATGCGTATGGCTGCCTGCGGATCCACTTCTGCCAGGCGTTGATGTAAAGTGGTAACGCCATGCCGCTCTGCAATTTTACGAAACTCGTTACGAAGTTCATTATTCGGACCGCCAGGATCAAAAACGTACGATTGAGTGCATGCACGAATATAGAGACCAGTCCCTCCCACCATCAATGGGAGTTTCCCGCGTCGTAAAACGTCAGTGATGATTCGATAAAATTCAGCTTGATAATCCGCCACTGAGAAATTTTGATCGGGATTAACCAGATCAATAAGATGGTGTTTGACTTCGGACTGTAGCTTTGGGGACGGCTTAGCGGTTCCAATATCCATCCGACGATAAATTTGCATTGAATCGGCAGAGAGAATCTCGGCGTTTAGCTCTTTAGCTAAAACAATACTGAGATCGGTTTTCCCCACCGCTGTAGGTCCAGCTAATACAATTAAAGTATCCATGCTCATCGACGTAAAAATTTTTTGGCCAGTTCGTCCACTGTCATCCGGAAGATAGTCGGCCTACCATGCGGACAAGTGTAAGGATTCTCGCAACGGAATAGATCTCTCACTAGAGTCTCTAATTCTGGCGGATTAAGTCGATCTCCCGCTTTAATAGCGGTTCGGCAAGCCATTGTAATAATAAACGCTTCTTTAATCTCGGCAGGACTTTTAAAAGTTTCAAATTGGCTATACTGTTCAATCAAATCAAAAATGATCTGCTTATAATTATAGTCTAGCAAAGATAGTGGAACAGCCCGGATAATCATCGTCTTTCCGCCAAACGCTTCCAAGTGAAATCCAAGATCACCAAATAAGGAGAGACGTTCCGATGCGATTCGAAATTGGTTATAATTTAGATTAACCGTTTCGGGCATTAATAATGCCTGAGACCCTAAAAAAACATTGGCTTTCTTATAATATCTTTCATACAGAATACGTTCATGCGCAGCATGCTGGTCGATAAAAAAAAGCCCTTTTTCATCCTGAACGATAAGATATGTATTTTGGACCGTTTTGGGGTAGATATAAAATCCGTCGGCTATGAATTTTTTCGGTTCTTCCGTCGCACTGGGTTGAGTACTTTGACTGCTTTGATACATTCCTAATGTCACAGCCGGCTCTTCTTGGATGAAGATTTGAGGAGCTACCGGCTCAGTAACGGCATATTCATTGAATCCCAGATTTAAATTATTCGAAATCGGTTGCTGGTTTGGAACTTTTTGTTTTGGGCTGAATGTCAAGTCTTCTTCTGGAGCAACCCATTCCGCTAGTAAGCTATGCTCTTTTAATACTGAGCGTATTCCATGGTAACATGTTTTAAACAATTCTGAATCATTGGTAAAGCGTACTTCCATTTTGGTCGGATGAGAATTAACGTCCACCAAAGAAGGAGCGATTTCAACAAAAAGGCATACGAAAGGGTACCGAGCAATGGGCAGTAAAGTATGAAAGGCTTTTTCCACCGCGGAACTCAATGTCCGGCAATGGAAATAACGACGGTTAACAAAGAAAATTTCATATACTCGGTTTGTCCGGGCAATGGACGGTTTGCCAATATATCCGGAGATTTTTACATCTCCTAGTTCGTGGCGAAGTGGAAGCATCTCTTTAGCAATTTCTTTTCCAAAAACTGCAACTAAGGTCTGGTAAAGATCGCCGTTACCGGGGGTGAATAACACTTCATACTCATGATGTAGCAATTTGAAGCTGATCTCAGGGTAGCCCAGAGCCAGCCGAGACAACATTTCACTAATGTGGCTGGTTTCGGTGGGAATACTTTTTAGATACTTCAACCGCGCCGGAGTATTAAAAAACAGATCCTGCACTCGAATGGTTGTTCCATTAGGAGCTCCCACATCTTTTACTTTCTGTAACTTGCCCCCTTTCACGATTAATTGTGTTCCTAGGTCGTTATTCTCCGTTTTCGTTATGACATCAAATAATGAAACTGCTGCGATAGAAGGCAATGCTTCACCCCGAAACCCCAGAGTCTTGATCCGCCATAAATCCTCAGAATCCATAATTTTACTGGTAGTATGGCGCTCAATCGCCAGGATCGCGTCTTCTCGTTCCATCCCCGAGCCGTCGTCGGTAACCCGAATAAACTGGCGTCCACCATTGCGGATTTCGACCTCAATACGGGATGCCCCGGAATCAATAGCGTTTTCAACTAGCTCTTTAACGACCGAGGCCGGCCTTTCAATAACTTCGCCGGCGGCGATTTTATTAATTGTTTCATCTGCCAATCGATGAACGATATTCATTGTCATCACCCCCTATCGCCATTCTATATTTTGTATTGAAACTTGTCGCTTACGACGCTTGTTGGCCTCGGAGCTTCTGTTGCCATTCGTAAAGGAGATTTAATGCTTGTAAAGGCGTAATTGATACGAGGTCCATTTTCCGTAGTTCCTCAAGCACTACCTCCGAATCCATTGGAAACAAACTTAATTGCCGCTCAGTCTCAGAGACTGGTGGCTTCACTGGTGTTTCAAGATCGGCGGTTTGATGTTTTTCAAGCATTTTCAGAATTTCCCGGGCCCGATTCGTTATTTCCGTGGGTAAGCCAGCTAATCGAGCGACTTCAATGCCGTAGCTTTGATCGGTCTTCCCGGGCATAATTTTTCGAATAAATACAATTTCTTCCCCGTCACGCTGAACCGCTACGTGGTAGTTTTTTACGCCATCCAGTATTGACGCAAGTTCAGTCAATTCATGGTAGTGGGTTGCGACCAAGGTTTTGGCGCCAATCCGATTCGGGTGATTTACAAACTCGACAACAGCCCACGCGATGCTCATGCCATCAAAAGTACTAGTTCCGCGGCCGATTTCGTCCAGAATGATCAACGACTTGGCAGTGGCATGATTCAAAATATAGGCTACTTCATTCATCTCAACCATAAAAGTACTTTGTCCGGTTGCTAGATCATCCGAAGCACCAACGCGGGTAAAGATTCGGTCAACCAGGCCGATCTGGGCTGATTTGGCAGGGACAAAACTCCCGATATGCGCGAGTAGAACAATTAGAGCGACTTGTCGCATATACGTAGATTTTCCAGCCATGTTGGGGCCGGTGATAATGTGCGTCCGATTGTCATTCGAATCCAACAGCACATCATTGGGAACGAAGTTTCCCGGAGGAATCATCCGTTCCACTACCGGGTGGCGCCCGTCAATAATTACGATCTTGCCATTTTCGTTCAATTCCGGCTTAATGTAATGATTGCGTACCGCCACCTCGGCCAAGGAGAGGATTGAGTCTAACTCAGCAAGTGAGGTGGCGGTTTGCTGCAACTCGTCAATATGTTGTAGAATTTTCTCCCGGATCTCCAAAAATATTTGATATTCAAGAGCCACGCTTTTTTCATGCGCATTCAGAATTAAATCCTCGTATTCCTTCAACGTCTGATTGATGAAGCGTTCTCCATTGGTCAATGTTTGCTTCCGGATATAATCGGCCGGAACCATGTTCAAATTCGAATTGGTTACCTCGATATAGTACCCGAAGACCTGATTAAAGCCGATCTTTAGCGACTTGATACCGGTACGTTCCCGTTCTTGCTGTTCTAATTCTGCTACCCAACGGCGTCCTTGAGAACTTGCGTCTTTTAAATGAGCCAACTCTGGATGAAAGGATGGGTTAATGATGCCGCCTTCTTTGATGGTTAACGGCGGATCTTCGAGTAAGGCGTCAATTAATAACGTACTGAGTTCGGTACAGGAAAAAATATTTTGCTCAATCTCTTTGATATATTCAACTGAAAATTGCTTTAGAAGTTCCTTCAATTTAGGCAGTTCTTGCAACGTATTTTTAAGACCGAGCAAGTCCCGGGCATTGGCGGAATTGCTTGCAAGCTTACTAAGAATACGTTGGATGTCATAGGTGTTTTTTAATAATTCCCGAATGCTCTCCCGAGCCTCCAAATTGACTGTAAGGACAGCAACCGCAGCTTGCCGACGGGTAATCGCAGCCAATTGAACGAGCGGTTGCTCCAGCCATGTCCGCAATGTTCTCCCGCCCATCGATGTAACCGTATAATCCAGGATGGCAAATAAGCTGCCGGAAGTGTCTCCGGCACGAAATGTTCTCGTTAATTCGAGATTTCGCCGGGTAGCGGGATCTAAGGTCATAAACTGTCCCGTTTCGTAGGTCACAATCTTGCGAAGATGAATTAAAGAATTCTTTTGAGTTTCATATAAGTAAGCCAGGACTCCGCCTGTGGCGCTGACCGCCGCGGGAAGTTCTTCGCAGCCGAAAGCTCGTAAACTATGAATTTGAAAATGTTCCGTCAAACGTGCGTATGCTGTTTCATAGCGGAAATCCCCCGGTGCTCCATGCGTTACGACCAGTTCTGAAAGTTGGCTTAGTCCGGGGATGGCCGCCGAATTTGTTTCTGTAATATAAAGTTCGGCTGGCTTGATTCGGATTAATTCTGTCATCAGTAACTGTGACTGGGAACTCGGGATTTGGGTGACTTTAAATTCGCCGGTCGAAAGGTCAACATAGGCCAGTCCCCAAGCTTGATCGATATAACTGATCGCCGCCAGATAGTTATTGACCTTCTCCCGCAGCAATTGTTCTTCGATAATGGTTCCCGGGGTAACCACCCGCACTACAGCACGTTTTACGATCCCTTTAGCGGTTTTTGGGTCTTCCACCTGTTCGCAGATGGCGACTTTATAACCTTTGCTCAACAACTTGGCCAGATAACCCGAGACCGAATGATATGGAACCCCGCACATGGGAATCCGCTCCGTCCCGGAATCGCCTCTCGAAGTCAAAACGATCTCCAATTCCCTCGAGGCAACGACCGCATCTTCGTAAAACATCTCATAGAAATCGCCCAATCGAAAAAAGAGCAAACAATCTTGATATTCCTGCTTAATGTCCATATATTGCTGGACCATCGGTGTCGTTTTCGTTACCTTTGCTGCCATTCCACACCTCAAATGTGTTTTCAAAAAATACTTTCGACAACATCCAACTAGATCCTTTTCGTTTTCTTATCAAAACGATAATTCAAAATGAAAAGTAATTTTGTTTTTACAATATACCCAATATGACAGTTAACTAATGAATTTGAAGCGTCATTCAAGTAGTTAACATGAATTTAACCCTAATCAAAAAATATTTATAATGGGAAAAAGCCGTTTATTATCAAGGGTTTTTTTGAATTTCTTAAATTGAACTTAATACTTTCTTTATTTAGAGATAAACTACCGGCAGGGTTCCTCAATAAAAAATAGAATAAAAGGTTGTTTTGGACTCATTCGACATTCTTGATAACATTCTGATTGTAGGAGGCTTATAATGTTCGGAGAAAGGGATAGTCGTTTTTTCCACTTGTTTGAGACTGCTGCCACCAACGTTTCTAATGCGTCCCAGGTATTATTGGCCATTGCCACCAGCCCTCAGGAGCGGTGCCCTAAAACGGAAGAACTGGAGAAATTGGAACACTGCGGTGACGAGTTGACCCATGACATTATCTCTGAATTGCATCATGCTTTCATCACCCCCATTGACCGTGAAGATATTTTCTTGATTGCGAAAGAAACCGATAACATCATTGATTCTATGGAAGCCGCAGCCCACCGTTTTGTCATGTTTAATATCAGCGAAACGACTCCCGCCGCTCAACGTTTAGCACAGCTTATCAACGAATCCTCCAAAGTTTTGGTTTCCATCATGCACGAGTTACGCAAAATAAAACATATTGTGGTCGATAATAAACTGGTGGTCGAGATCAATCGTCTCGAAAACGAGGGGGATATCGTCTATCGTGAGGCGGTTAAGGAACTTTACTCCGGCGCTTATGACGCTTTGACCGTGGTCAAATGGCGCGAAATCTATGATCACTTAGAAGGTACCCTCGATGCGTTGGAAGACGTAGCCAATATTGTTGAAGGTATCGCAATGAAACACACTTAAGGTCGGGGGAGAAAAATGACGTTCGATATTGGTTTACTCACCGTGTTATTTCTAGTTTTGGTCTCCGAGTTTATCAACGGGTGGACCGATGCTCCTAACGCAATTGCAACGGTTGTCGCCACCCGGGTACTCAAACCTAAATATGCTTTGATCCTGGCTCCCTTGGGCAATATATTTGGCGCATTTCTTGGAACTGAAGTTGCCAAAACGATTGGTACCGGGATCGTGAAGCCGGAAGGAATCAACCTGGTTACGCTCGGAGCCGCAATGGTCGGAATCATCACCTGGGGAATGTTTTCCTGGTATTTTGGACTCCCCATTAGTAAAAGCCATGCCATGGTCGCCGGTTTGGCCGGCGCCGGCCTCGCCACAGCGGGTCCTTCGGTGTTGCTCTGGTCCGGGTGGGAAAAAGTGATTATCGGGCTTTTATTCTCATCCATTTTAGGGTTGGTGGGCGGATGGTTCGTGACTTTTCTCATTCGGCATCTCTTTTATAAGATGGCGCGGGCCAAGACAAACCGTTTGTTTTCTATTCTTCAGACTATTTCCGCGACTGGCATGGCCTTAAGTCATGGCAGCAATGATGGCCAGAAATTCATCGGCATATTTACATTGGCTCTGGTATTGGGCGGTGTTCTCCAAACCTTCGAGGTTCAACGCTGGGTGATTATGCTTTGCTCACTGGTGATGGGGATCGGAACTTCCATCGGCGGATGGCGGATCATCAAGACCATGGGCGAAAAGATGGTAAAGATGGAACCTTATCAGGGATTTGCCGCTGAAACCGCGGCTACCGGCGCCATTCTCTTCGCTTCCCATCTGGGGATCCCCTTAAGCACCACGCACACCATCAATACTTCGATTATGGGAGTGGGAGCCGCCACCCGTCTTTCGGGGATTCGTTGGGGCGTTGTCCGCGAAATTGTGGTGACTTGGCTGATGACCTTTCCCATCTGCGCTCTGATCGGCTTCATCGTGGCCACTATCTTTAAATTTATTTTCACATGAGCTGAATTCTTCTGGGACGGGATCGAAAGGGTACTTTCTGGATTCCTGTTCGTCCTCCCCTACCCTCGGCCGACCGGATCAGGAACTCTTTTTCACGGAATTGATCCGCTCATTATCATTACCAGAGGCCTCGGACGTCACTCTGAAACCAATCGCCATTCGTCCGGGGCTTCCGGTCGGGTTTCTAAAAGCAAAAGACGGCATGCCGAAGCTTTTGGCGTTCATTCCGAAAGGAATAGCCGACCTTCCGTGCCCTTCGGCAAACCTTCCGGAGTCCATGGCAAACCATCCACGGGCTTTGGCACACTCGCCGGAGGAGTTAGTCGGGTTTCCGGGGGTTCCAGGCGAACTTCAGGACCCCTGGCGTTTTTCCCATATCGCAGAAGCTGCCCCGGATGGGACAGCTTCTGTGGTATTACATGCAACTTTTTTAAGCTATAAAGATTGCGCGTTTTTGGTATGATCACGCCTCATCCAATTGGGTCAGGCGTTCTTTGATCTTGCCGGCTTTTTCCCGGAAGGTATCCAATTTCACTTTTTCTTTGGCTACGACTTCGGGCGGGGCTTTCTGGCTGAAGGATGGACTGCTGATCCGGGCTTCAATTTTGGCGATTTCATTCTCCAGTTGCCCCAACTCTTTTCCCAGGCGCTCCTTTTCTTTGGCGACATCCACGAGTCCCGCCAATGGCACGAAAAGAGTGATCCCGGCAGCCACCGAGCTGACGGAGCGTTCCGGTTTTGGCGCGGTTTCGGCCAGAAAATGCTGTTCGTCCAGACCGGCCAGGTTGGCGATATAAGGAATATTCCGTTCCAATATCGCGTTCCGCTCCGCCGAGGCGCTGAAGTAAGCCGCGACTTTCTTTTGCGGCGCCAAATTGGCTTCGGAACGGATATTGCGCAGCGCCCGAATCACCTCAATCACCAGGTTCATCTCAGACTCGGCGGTTTGGAACGTAAGGTTTTCCGATGCCTGCGGCCATTGGGCAACCATAATGCTTTCGCCTTGATGCGGCACGGCTTGCCAGATCTCCTCGGTCAGGAACGGCATGAAAGGATGCAGCAACTCCAGAGTCTGCCGTAGCACGCGAGCCAGTACGGCCTGGGTTATCCGGCGGTCCAAGGCATTCTCTTGCTGATAGAGGCGGGGCTTGGATAGCTCGATATACCAGTCGCAATATTCATTCCAGAGGAATTCGTAAATGGTTGAAGCCGCGGCGCCAAGGTCAAACCGTTCGAGCAGCCGGGTCACTTCGCCGGTTACGGTCTGCAAGCGGGTCAGGATCCATTGATCGGCAAGCGTCAGCCAGCCTTCGGGCAGAGTCGCGGTTGCACCCACGGCAAAAGAATGCAGGAGGGCCGCTTGAGAACTATCGGGGAACTCCATCGCCGCTTCCTTTTCGTGATGCATCAACACAAAGCGGGCCGCATTCCAGATCTTATTGCAGAAGTTCCGGCTGCCTTCGATCTTCTCCATCTGAAAGCGTTGATCCTGACCCAGCGCGGTTCCGGTCGCCAGCGTGAAACGCAACGTATCGGCGCCGAATTGATTGATTACGTCCATCGGATCGACGATCGTCTCGGGACGGGACTTACTCATTTTTTTGCCGTGCTTATCCAAAACCAGTCCATGAATGAGAACCTGTTTGAAAGGCACTTCTTTCATTACTTCCAGGCCCATGAAAATCATCCGGGCCACCCAGAAAAAGATGATGTCCCGCCCCGTCACCAGAACCGACGTGGGATAGAAATGTTCAAGTTCGGCGGTCTGCTGCGGCCAACCCAACGTGGAGAACGGCCAAAGCCCGGATGAGAACCAGGTGTCCAACACATCCGGATCCTGTTCCAGCCGGGAACTGCCGCATTTCGGGCAAGTCTGCGGTTCGGTGCGGGCCGCGATCACTTCATTGCAATCCTGGCAATACCATACCGGGATCCGGTGTCCCCACCAAAGTTGCCGTGAAATGCACCAATCCCGGATGTTTTCGAGCCAGCCGAGATAGATTTTGGTGAACCGCTCCGGGACAAATTCAAGATCACCGTTTTTCGCCGCTTCAATCGCCGGTTCAGCCAGGGGTTTCATCTTGACGAACCACTGTTTGGAGATGAGCGGTTCGATCGTTGTGTCACAGCGATAACATTGGCCCACCGCATGGGTATGGGATTCCACCTCCACCAGGAATCCCGCTTGTTCCAACTCCTCCACCAGCCGCTTCCGGCACTCATAGCGGTCCAAACCGGCGAATTTTCCGGCCTCCGCGGTCATCTCGGCGTTGAAGCCGATCACTGTAATTTGCGGCAGATTATGGCGCAAACCCATTTCAAAGTCGTTGATGTCGTGTGCCGGCGTCACCTTGACCGCTCCGGTTCCAAAACTCATGTCCACATACGAATCGGCAATGATCGGGATGCGGCGGTTCATGATCGGCAGAATAACCTCTTTCCCAACCATACCATGATAACGCGAGTCCTCGGGGTGAACCGCCACCGCCGTGTCGCCCAGCATGGTCTCAGGCCGGGTGGTGGCTACCTCAATAAAACCGGTGCCGTCGGCCAAGGGATAACGGATATGCCAGAGATGGCCTTCCTTCTCTTCGTGTTCCACTTCGATATCCGAGATGGTGGTATGGCATTTGGGGCACCAATTAATTAGATAGCTGCCACGATAAATCAAGCCACGTTCATATAAGCGGAGAAAGACCTCCCGCACCGCAGCCGAGCATCCTTCGTCCATGGTAAAACGTTCCCGTTCCCAATCGCAAGATGCGCCGAGCCGTTTCAACTGTTTGATAATTGTGCCGCCGTACTGTTCTTTCCAGGCCCAGACGCGTTTGAGAAACTCCTCCCGGCCCAGATCGTATTTGGATAGGCCTTCTTTGGCGAGAGTCTCTTCCACTTTAGCCTGGGTTGCGATTCCGGCATGATCGGTGCCGGGCATCCAGAGCGCATTGTATCCCTGCATACGGCGCCACCGAATCAAAATATCCTGTAAGGTATTGTCCAAGGCATGACCAAGATGTAGAACTCCGGTCACGTTCGGTGGCGGGATCACGATGCAGAACGGTTCAGCCTCCGCTTGGACCTCGGCGTGAAAGTACCGGCCTTCCAGCCAAAATTGATACCATTTCTCCTCCACATTCTGTGGGTTATAAACAGTTGGCAGACTCATCATAAACCTCCTTAAAAAAATAAAAAGACTTTACGTCACAGGACGAAAGTCTTACTTCCGCGGTACCACCCACATTCCCCGAAGGGCTCTTAAAAGCTGTAACGGGCAACCCGACCGATGCTACGTTCCATTCACACCGGTAACTCCCGGGCGACCTTCAACTTTTCCACGGAAAGCCTCGCACCAGCCGGCTTTTCTCTATACCGTCGAAAAGTTTACTCCTCCCGTTCCTCGTCGACATTTTATTTTGGATTGATTATACCGTTCCCCACCGCATTTTGTCAAGCGAACAAAAGCGCGTTAACAAAATTACCGCCCGTTGGGTGACAGGTTAGAGACAACCACTTAGACATCGATGGTTTTGTCATTCGTATCAGCGTGAAAAACTTGCATCAGGTGGTCCACCAGTTCTCGGATGATCGGTCCGGAAAAAGAACGGCGTACCCGGACGATCAATTCTTTCCGGTTGAATAAGATTTGATCCAGCGCCTTGTTATCAAGCAGTATTCCCATGTTTAAATCATCCCACAACGCGGCGACCCGTTCCGGTTCCGGCGTCAAAAGGAACCATTCGGAATCAATCCGTCCCTCATTGCTCCGGAACTGTTTAAAATTGCCCCACTCTCGCTTGCGATGCCAAGGCCTATAACACTCCAATATGAATCGCGAACTGCCAGCGATGCGGATTTCCAAGCCCGAATCCGTTCTACTTAACGAATCCAGCGGACGTTCCACAAACCGGATCCGCAATTCGCTCCCTTTATAAATTGTCTTAATCTCTGAAAAAACCGGGGAAAGCAGTCCGTGGTAAACCGGTTCAGTGCCGAATTCCCGCGCGATTTTTTGAATCGTCCATGAATGAAACAATTTTAAGGGCCAGTTTGAGCCGAGAATCGATATGATTAAAAAGGCCGCTACCAGTAGGAATAAAAGATACATGGAGTTCCCTTTCGATACTTTATCCCAAAATTCAAACTAAGCAAGCTGTTTTCTGCGATAATGTTCCTGTAGATAACGGGCCACCCCATCCTCATCGTGGTCCCCGATAATTCGGGTGGCAGCTTGTTTTAGGGATGGATGGCCATTACTGACCGCGTATTTTTGATCGGCGATTTCGAACATTGGCAGGTCATTTAAATTATCCCCAAAACAGGCAACTTCTTGGACTCCGAGGTAATTTTTCAGGTATTCGACGGCCCAGCGTTTGTTGGCCTTTGGATTGGTGATTTCCAGGCAAAACGCGTTAGAATAAATATCCTGAGTAAAGTGGCACATCAAATTGGAATCGGACTTCAACTGATCGTAGAGTGGTTCTAGAGTATCCCGGTCGCCGATCCAGACGACGGACATGACTTCTCTCATGGAACAGGCTTTGAAATCCGATACCAATGTAAAACGTCGATCGCCTTTGGCGAGCCGCCCATGAATGTAAACCGCTTCTCCTTTGTACCGGATACCTTGATAATAGACTTTCTTGTCACCATCATCGTTGGTCGCATAAACAATCGGAGAAACATTCAACGTTTGACTGGCGGCGATCAACTCGTAAGCTATCCTTTGATCCAGTAAATTGGCTATTAAATTTTTGCGGATGATAGGATCGTAAAGAAAGACGCCGTTGTTCAAAATAATGGGAATTTGCAACCTTAACGGTTCAATCACGGGTCCCGCCGATTCATGGGAACGGGCGGTCGCGATCGAAAAATGAAGCCCTTCTTCAATTAGACCATTAATGGTCCGAACCGTATACTCACTCAAAACTTGACGGGAGGTTAACAAGGTACCGTCAAGATCGGAAATATAGAGCAGCATTCAAAAAGCCTCGCATATCATATTGGGCGTATCTCTTTTTTATCGTATTTTCAGAAGGATGTCAACTATTCTTTGAACATTTGCGCGAGTTGCTTCGTCAGTTAGTTCAAGATGATGGAACTGATTTCATCATGGTTCCTGGCTCGCGAAACGCTAATTCGTTCGATTTATCCTCCAAAAATGAACCCCTCTATACCCTTTTTTAGCCCTTCTCCGGAAGGGCATCTTTTTTCCTCGCTTGAAAAGAATTGCTAATCTCAACGAAATAACTTCGGCCCAATGGATTGATGACGCTCTATAATGATTCTATCGTGCGATGAAGGACGGATTCCGGCAATTTGGAATTTTCTTGCTTGGTGACCGGATCCGTTCCCCTTTCATATAATGACATTATCCTAAGTTATGAAAATCCAAACCTGTTAATGGAAAGGAAAGCGACCGCCGAGAGGGCTTGATTCACTAGTGAAACCAAGATTTCAGAGACATGTAAAGTGAGGCGAATAGTTTGTGAGTTTCGGAAATTCTAAAGTTTTTCCTTTTCCAGCTGTTCAATACATTCCCATGGGAATCTCCACCGTTTGTCAAGGTCCGATTCACAGTAATTCTCCAAAAGCGACGACTCCGATTCTGATTACTGGGATGGACATTAAAAACGGGGCGAATGTCTTGGCCCAAGAGTACGGAGTTACTTTGCCGGAATATCTGCCCGATGGCGGATTCCCGATTTTGGCCTTGAATTTGAACATTCGCGATGCTCGCTATCGCGGCTTTACAATGACAATGACCGGCCGGTTCGCTCCCGGGAATTACCATTATTTCACCGTCCCCCAACGCTATTTCTACAAATCAAAACTCTTTTTTGAGGTTTACGATCAGGATGCCGTTACGTTGCTGGCGCGGTACTCATTTTTTATGCCGCAATCGAATCGGCTAAATAATCACCCACGATAAAGATCAACTATGCTTGTTGGCCGTCCTGCCTCCTTAAATTCGCTCAATTTATGATTTACTGCTGTCCAAAGCCATTCGATAGGCATCCAGTGTGGCTTGGGCTGTCTGTTCCCAGGTATAATGGCGAAGGATCCGTTCCCGTAAACGCTGGTCCGCCGGCGCACACCATGCATCCTGCAAGGCTTGGCAAATACTATTCAGATCGTCCGGCTCACAATAAAAGGCCATTTCCTTTAGGTATTCTCGGGTACAGCCACGGCTGGTTGAAACGATTCGGCAACCAGCCAGGCCTGCTTCTAACGAGACCAAGCCGGGCGTGTCGTACCAGCTGACTAAGGCATGCACTTTTGCGGCGGCGTATGCGGATGCCAAATCCGTTTGGGATAAGGTATCGATAAAAGTAACCTTGAGCCCGGCGGCTGCCCGACGGCATTCTTGATAATAGACCGTATCGTTTAGCGGTCCAATAAAAACCGCCGGCAATCTCAAGCTACGGATCGCCTGAACCAAGCTGAGCTGATTTTTGCGGGGAGAAATTCGACCGACGGATAGAACAAATTCCGGCGGTGGCTGAAACCTTTTACGGAAACGTTCCGCTCCGGCGTTGGCAAACAAACGGTCCGCCGAGTTTGGAACGATCAATGAGGGCGGCAGTTTTGGGAAGGACTTTTCTAACAGTTCTCCTTCCATTCTGGAATTGGGTAGAATCAGTTGTACATTGCTTAGAATTTCCACCCGCTGGGGCATGGTTTTCTGCCACCATTCACCGAATCTTGCTTCCGTTCCGGTTGCTTGTAGGAACTCAGCCGGATCCCAAAAAATTGTGGAGAGAACCATTTTTTTATGCTGGTGCCGGGCGTTCTGATAAAATTGGTAGGTCTCTTCAACCGGCATGATGTTAAAGAGATGAACCAGATCGAAGCCGGCCAAATGATGCCGGGGATCATGGCTGATCTCTACCGAGACTCCCAGCTTGGTCAGATATTCCTGAGTACGTTGCAACTGAACGGAATCTCCGGCTATCGAATGCCGGTAGCTGGCTCGATTCTGTAGCAAAACTTTCATGTTTCTCACCTTCACTTCGTGTAACAGGAATGGATTTCAGTTCCATCTCAATCTCCATGTGGACGCTCCGCCGCTGCCAGGGCCAGGAACCCAGCGGTGCAAAACGGAAACGGCGAATCTCCGGAGTCAAACGATTGGATTCGGTTGGTCCCGGCAATTGCTCAGGTTGGAGAAACCTCCAAAAAGAATAATCCACCGGCTCGCTCCGTAAATACCCGTCCTTATCCCAAAAGTCAATCTCCCCGCACAATTTTCCCTGAATCAAAAGCGCGTTTAAAGCTATCTGATAGCTAAAATCAGCGATATGAGTACGGCTTTCAGCGATTTCCCGCAGGTTGCCTGTTCTTAATGGAATTTCGCCGGACATTTCCAGCCGATACGTTGGTTGGAGTTTCATTCGTTCCGGTTGATGATATTCCTCGTCGCTGGCTTCTTCCTGAAGATCCTCGAATGATGTTTCCGGAGCGGCGTGACGCTCGGCCAAAGCCAGCGTTTTAACGCGAATTTCTTCTTCCCGGTACAACTCCGCATCCAGCCTGACTAAATACTGAAAACGAAGGGTGGAAAGGTTCGCCTCGAAAAAGCTATATTCCATCCGCACCTGAAGATCAACCTGGTCCAAACGTTGCAGTTTTTTCCATAGCAGACTTTTGTGAAATGTAAGAGCAAAAAGGTCTTCTCTGAAGCAGCCTTGCAAGTCGGTATAGGCAACGGCAACTTTCAAGGAACCTCCTACCACGAGCCAGCCGTTCCTGGGGTGGGGCTCAGCCGATAAGGTAAGCACTTTTACACGTTCCACCGATTGCGGGATCATCCGCAGCGCCATAAATTCTTCCTCAAAAAGACTGAAAGAACTATCCTCGACGAAGATCGGCATGGCGACCCATTGGCCGTCCCGAGCGATTCGGGCGATTTCTACCAGCTTTTTTTCAAATACGTTACACTGGTATTCTCCGGTAACCCACAGACGAAGCAGGCTGCAATCGGAGTCAAAACGTGATATTCGCAACCTCAGTTCATCCCGGATCTCGAAATGCTGATTCAGAGACTGTTGGTCGTCGCTCTCAGTGAAGATTATGAGTTCCTCAAAAGTAATAACCCTTTTAAAGGAGATTTCTTGGCCAGAACGAACTCCTACCAACTCCAGCTCCAGGCGCGCCGAAACCAACACCCCGGCTCCCATTGGTTGACTTTCCCAGGAGTATGTCTCAAGTACAACCTCATTTAGTGGCAGTTCACATTCGAGAGTTAATTCCTTGGAGAACCTCATTTGCTTCTTTTGTCGCAGTACCGTTGTTTTGCCTTTCACCACGGGTTCATGGCGGCCGGGAGGCTTACAACAGAGCTCACGTTTTTCCAAGACAGTCCAGCGATAGGCAAGCTGCAGATTCAGCAGCCATTCCTGCGCAGAATCAGTTGGTATCCAAAGCTGATCGACGATTTCCCCATGGAATCGGATTCGTTGACCGTTCTGAAGCTGCTGGACTTTTACCAGGAAGTTGAAGGGCTGATGGTACTCCAATTCTTGGAGAATGTTTTGGGAAGAACGATAGCTAATTGTGCCGAAAATCTCTCCTGCCGCCAAAGGCAATCGTTGTTCGTCTTGAAAGATGATCAGACCCTCCAGCTGTTTCGGCTGCTGAATTCGCTCGGGGAAAAAGATCTGCAGTTGCAACAGCGCTTCGCTTGTGCCGGAATTGATAATGGTTTCGAGCCATACCGGAGAATAACAAAGCGAATCTTCGTTGAGTCGTTCCGATTGCCTGGTGATTAGTCTAAGTCCGTGTTCCAGAACCGCCTGATTGTCACCAGGCCGACGCGGCTGAAATATGAAATAATCCTGACGCAAATCAGCGTTCAGGACTGGTAGGGGCTCCGGAAGCTCATTGCCGACCAGTATTTCGAACTGGACCCGGTCCTCCACTTTTCTTGCTCGTCCATTATGCTCGAGATAGCGGATTCTTCGTTTGATCAATCCGGAAGCAATCAATGACCCGGTCCGATTCGCATAGTGAACCGTCTGCAGGAAACTGTCGATCCGCAGGATTTGTTTGTCGCTCAATTCCGGCCAGCAGGTGGTAATCTTGAATGAGCTGGTCAATGTGGCTGCCATCCGTCAACCTCCAATTCGGTCGCCCATTACATATATATGCCGGATAACGGTTAAATCTGCCTGGATCCTCGGGGAACGGTTCGATAGCGGATTTTTGAGGATTTAGAATGAATCGAAAGTGAGAAATCAGTTTAGATACTGTACTTACGAGCTTACAAATATTTCGCCGTAAAAAAAGAAACAGGCTGTTCCAAGGGGAACAACCTGAACGGGATGGATGGATAGACCGATCAGAAATAGTAAGGCCCGACAATTTGTACCGATAGTTGTTGAGTTTCGGTCACTTTCACAAAGAACTCGATAACCACTTTCTGTCGCAGGCTGGTGCTGTTCTCCAGCTCAAAGAGGATGGTTTCGATTTGCGAGGCGACATGAACGTTCATGCCCGGTGTAGCACCGATGATATCCACGAAGGTGCTGAAGGGGATGTCTTCGGCTTGATGATGTTCCAGATTATCGATCCCAATGAAGAAGATCTGCTTATGCAATGTTCCTTGAATAATAACTTTGTCTTTAATGACTTCGGTGCTAATATCGCGGATGCATGCCACAATCTCACGGATCTTGATGGTCTCGATCGGCAGCTGGAATACATTCTCAAGCAAGATTTGACGGGTATTCTCGCCGATGACCGTCTCCAACTTCAACAGAGCGCCGGGGCCCAAGACCACCGGGATTTGGACGCTCTCCGTCACTTTGGCGAAGAACTCGATGACCACTTTTTGGAGTAAGGTCACCGGATCCCGCAATTCAAAGTGGACAAATTCGACCGTCGGGACCACTTCCACATCCATGCCTGGAACGGCGCCCGGGACATCGACGAAAGTTGAGAAGTTTACATCCTCGGCCTGATGCAGTTCGATGTTATCCGTGCTGACATAGAAGATCTGCTTATGGATGACTCCTTGGATGATGACTTTATCGGCGATGACATGGGTGGTCAGATCGCGGATGCTCACGGTGATATCATCGATTTTGATCGACGCGTTCGCTAGAGTGACAAAATTCTCAAACAGCTCTTGTTTGGTATTTTCGCCAATGACTTGATCGACCCGTACCAGAGGACCTTCGCCGGTGAGTACATTCAGCTGCCGGCTCTCCGTTACCTTGACAAAGAATTCAATGACCACTTTCTGGTGAATAACAGTTGGGGAAAGCAGGCTAAAGATAACGGTTTCGATAACCGGATCGATCTGTACATTCATACAGGGTTCTGCGCCGGGAACGTCGACAAAAGTACTGAACGGTATATCCTCTGCTTGGTGGTGGACGATGTTATCTTCTCCTACAAAGAAGATTTGTTTGTGTAAAATCCCTTGGATGACCACTTTATCGGCAATTACATCAGTGGTTAAATCGCAGACTTTGGCGTTGATGTTCCGAACTTTAATCGCAGGAATCTCCAAAGTTACATTTTTCTCAATCAAGATTTGTTTGGTATTTTCGCCGATAACCACTTCTGCGCGAATCAAAGGGTCCATAAATTTCCCTCCTCGATATATTTCTATCATTTCTATCTAATCTTAATCTTCTACTGACCCAAAAAGAAAGATTGATTACCCTACTCCAACACCTCACTTATCGGATTTCTGATGACCGGTTCTACGATTGGGTTGGGTTAATTGATCATAGTTGCCGGGGGAAACAAGCGAGTCTCCCTCATTGATCTCACTTTCTTGAACCATGCGCCGATTGTGGTGTTTGACCAGCCATGCCGTTAGAACAATCATGATCAGCGCGTAAACGATCAATCCCAGCAATAATGACAAACCCACCATCAAAATCCTCCAAAATGATCGCTGCCAATCTCCGGCTTTTTGCTAATATAATATATGTGCCGATAAGCCGTTGTGCGCATGGAAGAGGTTTTTATTTCAATGAAGTTCATTTTTTTACAATGCCATCCGGCTTGAAACATTTTAACGGCCGACTTGGCCGGGAAGCCCGCCTTTCGAAAATAATTTAGAGTCCACTCATTCCCAGGGCACCCGTAGTCTATTTTCCCGGCAACTTTCATACGTTGTACAGCGAGGTGTCCCATGCTGACCTTTTTATACCCCCCGACCATTGACTGGTTCTATCTTTATCAGCGCCCCCAACAGCTTTTTGCGGCATTCGCCCGGTTGGGATGCAAGGCCATCTTCTGTAACTATCCGCACTATATTCCGCAGGACTCCGGAGTGCAGCTCCTGGCGCCCGGGCTTTTTTTGGTCAATCGCGCCGATCCCAACTTGGTCCCCAGGGATGAGGAGCCGCTACTTTGGATCACTTATCCGCCGCACGTCCGGACTTTGGACCGCTATCCCCATCGCGCGGTGCTCTTCGATGCCGTGGATGAACCGACCGAAGAATTCAGCCATTGGCAAGCGAGCGCGGCGGAGATTGTGGACCGCAGCGTTCTGGTATTCGCCAGTTCCGGAAAGATCGTCGAATATTACGCAGGGTTCGGCCGGCCGGTTTATTTGGTGCCAAACGGCGTGGACTACGAACATTTTTCCCAAAATAAGACCGCTGCCGTTCCGTTTGATCTGAGGCGGATTCCCCGGCCGCGGGTCTGTTATTCCGGGGCATTGGCCCAATGGGTTGACTGGGAGATGGTGGCCGATGCTGCCCGTCAAGCTCCAAAAATTTCGTTTGTGTTTGTGGGGCCCAGTCTTGGCGCGCTGAAACTGCCGGCTGCACCGAACCTTTATTATTTGGGAATCAAGCCCTACGCGGTTCTCCCTTCCTATTTACACCATTGTGACGTGCTGATGATTCCGTTCCGGATATCATCCATGACCCGGGCATGTAATCCGATTAAATTCTGGGAGTACCTGGCGACCGGCATACCGATTGTCAGCACCTCTCTTCCCGAGGTCGCCGCCTTTGAGGGGGTTGGGATCGCCGATGGCGCGGCAGAGTTTATCGAGGCGATTCAAGCCGCTTTGGCCACCGGGCAGGACCAGGCGGCGAAAGCGCAACGGATGAAACTGGCCCGGCAGAATGATTGGCAACAAAGAGCCCGGACCATCATTAGCCTGATTCGCCAACACGGCTTGTAACAAATCTGGTATCAATGAGGCAGAAGTGTGATGCGTATCGATCCCAGCCATTTTCTATCCCCGGAAAGCGTCGCGAGGAATATTCGGGAGGCTTTGGAACTGAAAAGACCTTTCGCTCTGGTGCGGGTCGGCGATGGCGAAGCCTTGGCGATGGCTCAGGATACGGTGTTGCCTCTGGATGAGATCAAAAAACAGGGGTTTTTACGCTATGCCGGAATCTCGGTGCCCGATCTGAAGGCCCGCGACGAACTGTTAACCATGCTTCCCCGGGCTGATCTGGTGGGACTGCCCCAGCGTTGGGATCTCCCCTACTTCGCTCCGCTGGTCGAGCAGATCCTGGAGCGCCATAACCTGGCATTACGGAATGTCTGCGACTGCTGCATCAATTACGCGCTCCATCAAGCCGGCCTGCTGTTGCCGCTCCTAGCGGGCCGCCGCATCCTGCTCATCGGCCGCCGTTCCCGGGAACTGGCTGGGATACTTCAGCAATATTACCAGATCCGGACCGTGGGCCGGCTGATTATTGACAATTACCGGCAGGTACCTCAGATCCTTCAACTCTGCCGGAATTATCAGTTCGATATCGCGTTTGTCGCGGCGGGAATCCCCGCGGTTACACTTTGCGTGAAGATCGCTTCCCACCTGGGGAAGGTGGCTTTGGATCTCGGCCATCTGGCGGACCGGATCATTGAGGAGTATTTATAGAAATTCGTTCAATCAATATTAAAATCTAATAAGACACCTTTTTTGTTTCTCAACCTCGCTTTTTATTCGAAAATTATATTTCTAGGGTGGAC
Organism: Hydrogenispora ethanolica; assembly: GCF_004340685.1. Taxonomy (NCBI): domain Bacteria; kingdom Bacillati; phylum Bacillota; genus Hydrogenispora; species Hydrogenispora ethanolica. The sequence continues at coordinate 26,256 of NZ_SLUN01000036.1, forward strand.
GTTTTCGTTTTGTTACCTTGCAAAATACATTTGCATGTTCGTTTATCCATTCGGACGGTCGCAAATTGATTTTACATGATGCCAAATTCAATTTGGATGAGTAAAAAACCAATTTGCCTGATGGCAATTTCATTTTGTCATCGGGCAAATCCGACGAGCCGGATCACAATGGGGATTTGGCAGCTTGAATTTTCATTTTCCGGGTTGAAATTTGGATTTTCTGATAATTTTTGATTCATTCGCATTTTTATGATTAAACTTAACGAACCGCTAGTTTTTATGCCATTTCCATGAATCAAGTTTTTTCACCCCCTCCCTCACATCTGGCTAGAGTGCTTCCGTTGCGTCCTGCAAGAACTCCCCTGCAATCCCGCAAATGATGGATCTTGGAAACCGATTCAGGGATCCCGCTCATACAATAGTAGCAAACCTGAAAGGAGCTTCCGATGATTCCTAGCAATGCCAAGCCTCAGCGCGTCTTGAACATTCTTTTGTTGGGCGAGATTCACAATTTTATCCCCGGCATGTACAGGCCGTATCTCGCTTTTTACTATAAATACTTTAAGGAGTTGGGCCATCGTGTGCTGAGCGTCTGCTCCCTGGGGGATATCCGGATCAACGGTCCATGTACGTATCAGCAGCACATTCTGCCCTATTTGAAGGGTTTCCAGCCGGATCTGATCATCTTTGGTGAAAGCTATCCCTTTTCTCAGTATTTCCAGTATCAGAGCTTGCGGCAGTCCATCCGGGTTCCCACTGTCTTTATCTCCATCGACACCTTGTTCCGCCACCGGGAACATGCCCGGATCGGGAACTACTTTGATTTTGTCTTTATCAGCGATCGAGACTTTCTAGGGTATTTTCGGCAGAATTGTCGCTCGAAAACTTTTTGTCTGCCTTATGCCTGCGATCCGGATGTCCACCGCAGCCAGTTTGCAAACGAAATCACCGATCTGGCTTTTATCGGCACCGCCTGGTCCCGTCCCATCTACTATCAGGACCGGATTCAATACCTGAATGAATTTCAAAAACTGTTTCACTGCGACTTTCATGAGACAACCACCGAAGCGGAAGCCGTCCAGATCTATTCCAAGGCCAAAATCATCTTTAACTTCGGCCCATTCAACGGCGTCAACGCCCGAATCTTCGAGGCCATGAGCTACGGGAAGCTTCTATTGACCAATCGGACCAATTCATTGAAGGGATATTTCGAAGATCTGATCCATCTGGTCTTTTATCGCGACCTGCCTGATGCCATCCGTTTAACCCGGTTTTTCCTGAATCACCCGCTCGAACGGCGCCAGATTGCCGCCCGCGGCCAAAGCCAGGTTTGGAAGAAACATACTTTTTATCACCGGGTTGTTTACCTGCTGCTCAAGGTCTTTGGAACGACGATTTACGCCAATAACCGCGGCCGTTAACAGCGGCTCTGCGAAAAAAAAGGCTGTCATCCGGGAACCCCAGTCCCAAAAATCGGGCCGATCTCACCATGGCTTTTCGAAACGATGGCCATATACTGTATTATTCGAGTATACTTTGGAGTATTCAGAGGTGCCATTATGTTACCCAGCAATATCCGCCCGCATCGCAGCCGCCGCATTCTTTTCATCGGCGACATTTATGATAAATACTATTCCTATCATTATTACAAGTTCTTCACCCGAATGGGTCACCAGCTCATGACAGTCTGCCCGACCGGCAACATTCCGGTAAATGGGGTCTTTAGTTTTCGCAAGACGATCCTGCCGCTACTTCAGGTGAACGGCTTCGTCCCGGACCTGGTTATAGCCGCTGAAAGCCCTCCTTGTTATTGGGCCAACTATCAGGAGTTACGGAAATGGCTCCATGCGCCGATGGTTTTTTTATCGTTTGACACGGCCCTGCGCCATCGCGAGCACGCCATCTTTGGCAATGATTTCGATATGGTATTCATTTCGCAGCAAGATTATTTGGATTATTTTTATAAGAACTGCGGGGCGAAGACCTATTGGCTGCAATACGGCTGCGATCCTGAAGTTCACCAGCCTTTGAAAAATCAGGCAGAGATCTATGATCTGGCTTTTGCCGGATCGGCCTGGTGCTATCCGCGCGCTTATCAACGCCGCATCGATTATCTGACTGCCCTGCAAAAGGTGTTTTCGCTGAAGATTGGCGAAGGTTTCTGGGGTCATCAAGCAGCCGAATTATATGCGCAGTCGAGAATGATCTTTAATCTGGGCCTCCTAAATGGTGTCAACCCTCGGATTTATGAAGCCTTAAGCTACGGAAAACTCTTGTTGACCAACCGCACCCAGTCGCTGCAAGGAGTATTCGCCGACCATGTTCATCTGGTATTTTATGATAATTTAAACCATTTGGCCGCTTTGATCCGCCATTTTCTCCGCCAGCCGGATAAACGGCTGAAAATTGCCCAGCAAGGCCATTATAAAGCTTGGCTGAAACACACTTTTTATCACCGGGTCGATCAAGTATTGCGGCGGGTCTTTCAGGAGCAGATTTATGCTCCGATTCCTGAAAACGGCTGAGACGATTCAGTCGGGTAAAACACAGGCATCGGTTCATTCCAGAATATAAACTTTGACATTTTTCCTGCCATAATTCTTGGCCTCGCGATAGGTCACAAAACAAAGATCGATCCGGTTGCCGCGAATTGCGCCGCCGATATCCGCCGCTTCCGCATGACCGTAGCCTTCGATATACAGCATGGTCCCCAGGGCAATGACTCGCGGATCAACCGCGACGATGCCGCGAGTGGCTTTTTTACCGGTAAAGGTGAAGCCGGTCGAATATTTCCCGGTACATTCGGGTCCCGGGTAATACGCGGTCGCTTCCATGATCTTGGCATAACGATACAGGAAATTGCCTCTTCCGGTGATGAGCAACCGGGATATCGGCAGAATCTTTACAATTTTGGCTTCGTTGGTTTTGGGAAAGTAACGGACGACGAGAACCCACTCTCTTGAATGCAGCAAATGATCCGCCAGTTTCAAACGGTAAACCTGTAAAATCGAACCGGCAATATGCGGCGCGGACTGGAATATCTTGACCGGCAGATAATTAATCTCCAGCATGGCGATACCCTGCTCCGGATTGACCAATGGCGAAAGATCCAGGAGTGGCGTGGTTCCCTGAACATTTTGGTTGGTATGGAACCGGAAACTTTGGAATGATTGATTCACCGGGAAGCTCTGAATCAGCAAATGATTGAATCGCAGATGAAAAGGAAATGCCGAGATGGAATTGGCCACTCGTTGAAAAGGCACCGGATTGGCAGACTCAGCGGGTTGTTCAAGCAACCATTGATTTCCGGGGTTTCCCATAGTCGGTCGCCAACTTGATTCGACGCCATCGACTTTAAGCTGGATGCGTGATTTGGGCAGTCCGACCAGCAACAGGCTACTTAGCGACAACCCGATTCCAAAGCCCAATGTTATAAAAAAACGGTGAAAGTTATGACTTTCGTTATAATTCCCCATTATTCACCACACCAAACCTGCAGCATTTAGCGCCCGCTGTTCCGATTTGCCACCGCTGATCGAAAAGGACCGTAGTAAGAAACCACAGAGTCAAATTCAGTGTATGAATAACAATGCCATCGGGTTACTTTTCGGGATAAAATCCTCCATTTGTTATCCGTCAGAGGCACCTTGTTTAAAGTATTTCTGTTAAATGGCACAATCGAACCTGTTTCCTTTCCATCTCAATCGTCAGGCGCATAACTTATAATAATGATTTGGTTTTTGATTAGTAGCCGTTAGGTCCAGAACTGCATCTTTAAGAATTGGATTGAAAGAAGGACTGATAGATGATTCCGTTATCAAAACCGGATATCACCGAACGTGAAATTGAGCGGGTCACCGCCGTATTACGCTCCGATCATCTCAGCTGCGGACCGGTCATCCGGGAATTTGAAACCAAATTGGCCACAGTAGCCGGTACCCGATACGCGGTAGCAGTTAGTTCGGGAACAACTGCTCTCCATTTATTAATGCTTGCTTTGGGCATCGGTCCCGGGGACGAAGTCATCACCACTCCGTATAGTTTTATCTCATCGGCCAATTGCATTTTATATGTGGGAGCCAAGCCCGTCTTTTGTGATATCGTACCGGGAGGATTCAATATCGATCCTCAAGCGATTGCCGCCAAGATAACATCGAAAACCAAAGCGATTTTAGTGGTTCATGTTTTCGGCTTCCCCGCGGCCATGGACGAGATTTTAAAAATAGCCTCGGAACATGGAATTCCGGTGATCGAGGATGCCTGCGAAGCAATTGGCGCCCGAATTGACGGAAAACCCGTTGGGGGGCTGGGAGTTGCCGGGACTTTCGCATTTTATCCGAACAAGCAGATCACTACCGGAGAAGGCGGCGTAATTACCACCAATGATCCGTACATCGCGGAGTTAACTCGTAGCCTCGCCAATCAAGGCCGTTCTCATGACCGTCAATGGCTCCTTCATGAAAGAATGGGTTATAATTACCGTCTGAATGAACTATCAGCCGCGTTAGGCTGCGCTCAACTCGAACGGTTGGAAGCGATTTTGGCTGCCCGCTCAAGAGTTGCCGGATGGTATCAAGAGGCGTTACGCGATGAGCCGCTCCTCACACTGCCCAACCCTCTGGAATCGCCGAATACCCAAACGAGTTGGTTTGTTTATGTGGTCCGGTTTCACTCTCATCGGCTGCGGGAAATGATCGCCGAGGAACTGCAGAATCAAGGAGTTGAATGCCGTCCCTATTTTCCTGCCATTCATTTGCAACCCTTTTACCGAAGTTTTGGTTACGCCGAAGGCGACTTTCCGGAGACGGAAAAGGCAGCGGACACGGGCCTTGCGTTGCCCTTCTTCACTCGCATGACTCAATCTATGATCAATACGGTTGCCGCCATCCTCAAAAAATTCCTCCATGCAAAAGGGCCGCAACAGGATTAACCCGTGAGAATACAGCGGTTTTCAAGGATATGTTAGGAAGGATGAAAGACAATGACGATTCCTGTATTGAAACCGTCGATTACCGAAAAGGAAGTTCAGGCGGTTTGCGAAGTGATGCGTTCGGGTTGGATTGGGCTGGGACCCAAAACCGAGCTTTTCGAAAAGACATTTGCCCAAAGCATGGGCTCGCAATACTGCACCGGTTTAAACTCGTGTACCGCTGCGATCCATCTTGCCCTGGCATCGCTCGATCTTCAGCCGGATGACGAGGTGATTGTGACGCCGATGACCTTTGTCTCCACCGTGCATGCCATCCGCTATTGCGGGGCGAAACCGGTCTTTGCCGACATCCTTCCGGATACTCTTACGATCGCTCCGGAAGATGTGGCCGCAAAAATTACCAAACATACCCGGGCGATACTGGCGGTGGATATGGCCGGACATCCGGCCGAACTTGACGAGTTGCTGGATCTCGCGCGATTGCATGGATTAACACTCGTAGAGGATGCGGCTCATTCTTGTGGGGCTACCTACAAAAACCGCAAGATCGGCTCGATTGCACCTATCACCTGCTTCAGCTTTCATGCGGTGAAAAATCTGACTTGCGGGGAAGGCGGCGCAATTACTTGTCAAGAGGAGTGGCGGGACCGATGGTTTCGGGAAATGCGCTGGTTGGGAATTTCCAAAGATACCTGGTCCCGCACCGAGAATAATCTAACCTACCAATGGCGGTATTGGGTCCAAGAGATCGGTTTCAAATGTCACATGAATGATATTGCTGCCGCGATCGGCCTGGTTCAATTGGAACGTTTACCCGAACTGAATGCCATCCGCCGCCGGCTTGTTAGCCGCTATAATGAAGCTTTGAAAGATTTGACCTGGTTGACCACTCCGCTGGAACGAACCTATGCGCGTTCTGCTTGGCATTTATATCAAGTCAGACTTCCCGATGAAGAACGGCGGGACCGCTTTGTAACGCATCTGATTGAACGAGGAATTACTCCAGGCGTACATTATATCCCGAGTCACCGCCACCCTTGTTATCGGGGAGTGAAAGCAACTTGCCCGGTTGCGGATGTGGAATGGCTACGCTTGGTGACTCTACCCTTATTCCCCGATCTCAGTTTAATAGAGCAAGATCAGATCATCGATGCTATTCATGCTTTTAGGAGTTGAAGTAGAGGAATCCGGTAAAATAATTGTTTGAAACAGCGAAAAATGACGTAACCGTTCTATCATGAGGAGAACGATTGCGGCATTTTTTCTTATTTTGGTGAATGTATTCTGTCTATAGACGGCCAATGATAGGCCTTTACAAGCTATTGGGAAAAATCCTTGGTAAGCAGTTGGGGCGTGATGACAATCTTCTCCAAGGTATCTGCAATGATTCGTGCCGCTCCCTTGCAGTACGGCGTAGCCACAGCTGATTTTGATTGCTCACTGAGAATTTTGGACAATACAATTTGAAGTTCGGTTTCATCACCGGAGACATCGATGACCGAATCAGAGCGGGTTCTCCCTTTCTGTCGATTCCCGATATTAATTACCGGCAACCCAAAAGATGGAGCCTCAATAATTCCGCTGCTTGAATTGCCGATCATCAAACGGGCTCCGGCCATTAAGCCCAGATACAATCGGCGCGGCACATGGGGCACGAGTAATAAGTTCGGGGCATTCGTATAGTGGCTGATGACTCCCAACAGCGAATCCCGTCCGGCATCGGAGTTCGGTGAAAGGAGCACACATTGGCGACCGGTAGCCAGTATTGTCGTTAACATGGCTTGTAACTGAGATTTGCTCTCTGACTCTTCCCCGACCACCGGATGAAAAACCGCCAAGATATACTCCGGGGATAAAGTGGTATTCAAAGCCCGGGATAACTCTTCCCGGGTTACCTGATAACCCTGCTCGAGATCATCGAGTCCGGGAGCTCCGATCAGGAAGATTCGCTCTGCGACTTCCCCGTGATTTTGCAAACAAGCCGCGGCCTCCGGAGTGACTGGAAAATGAATATGAGCTAGCTTCGTAATGGCATGACGCAACGAATCGTCGATCGATCCGGAATGCTCTCCGCCATGGATATGAGCAACTACCACGCCCAGATGAGCTCCGGCGATAGCGCCCGCCAACATCTCCCCTCTATCCCCTAAAACCAAAAGAAACTGGGGCGCTAACGTTTCCAATGCTTGGGTAATTCCTAACAACCCAATGGCCAATGATTTAGCCATTGCACCCCGAGAATCATTCCGGAATAACATATCGATTCTTGCGGCGATGGGGTAGTTATCCTGTTCAATATCTGTAACCGTTCTGCCGAATTCCGCGGCCAGATGCATTCCGGTGACAATTAACTGCAGTTCAAACTCAGATCGGGATTTTAACTCCGCCAAAATTGGCCGGAAAAGACCATAATCAGCCCGTGTTCCTGTCAGAATTGCTATTTTTCGTTTCAAGCATCACTCTTCCTTCCCCATCTCATGAGCAAATTAAGACTGCCATTGTTATGAATCGGATTACCATTGCTGACGTTTGTGTAGGACACGGGCGGGAACGCCAGCAACTGTTGTATATGCAGGGACATCATCAATTACAGTACTGCCGGCCCCCACGAGACAATGCTCTCCAACGTGGATTCCAGGGAGGACATTGGCGCCAATACCTATCATGCTTTCGGAATCGATACAAACTCCTCCAGCTAACCGTACACCGGGACAGATATGGACATGATCGCCAATTTTGCAATCGTGATCAATAGAAGCCGCAGTGTTTACCAGACAGTTATTTCCGATCTCCGTTCCCGGTCCGATGAAGGCATGACCGCAAACCGTAATCGCTCGGCCTAATTTCGCAAAAGAGCTGATATATGCCCTAGGATGCACAAGAGATACGGTAGGAATTTCGGCATCCACCAGACGTTGATAAATCGCTCGCCGTGTCTGGTTGTCGCCAATCGCAATGACGACCTGATCGATGGATAATGTTTTCCAGCTGCGGAAAAGTTCATCGAGTGTACCTAAAACTGAGATTCCCAAAACCGGTCCCTGGGCAACGTTTTGGTCAAAAAATCCAATAACGGTAGTGCCTTGCAAAGCCTTAAGCAGATCGAGAATTACTTTTCCCTGTCCACCAGCGCCAATAATTGCAGTTCGCATCGTTTCGCAACTCCATCGTATTCAGTCAATGTATTGTATGAGTTTTCAGTCATCGTAGTGATAGCGAAAAATTGTGTCAAAAACTCGTGATGATTAATATCTTTTTATGGACGATAAAAGTTTTTCCCGCTAGAGGCTTGATAATGGCATCACTTGTCCATTCGGGAAAGCAACGATGCCATAGAAGAGCTGAAATTTTGTGGAAATGAGGAAAATGCATGGAGCTTCGGGGCGAAAGAATCATTTTAAAAAATTTAGAGCTAGAAGACTTGACCGATCGACATCGTTGGCTAAATAACCCAGAAGTGACCCGGTTTTTTACCAATCAAGGCTCCTTCCCACTCTCTCAAACAGAGATGGTACAATGGTTCAACACCACAGTCACCCGGTCTCAAGAAGAAATTCATTTAGCGATCTGGACCAATCATGGTAAACATATTGGTGGCGCCCAGTTAAAAGCCATTGACTGGAGGAACCGCGGCGCTGAATTGGGCGTTTTTATCGGCGAAATAAGTGAGTGGGGAAAAGGAGTGGCGACAGAAGCAACTCAATTGCTCCTTCAATACGGTTTTTTGACTTTGGGCCTCCATCGAATTTGGCTGCGAGTTGATTCAGAAAATGTGGCTGCTATCCATTGTTATCAAAAAAACGGTTTCCGGACTGACGGTATCTTCCGGGACGAAGTTTATCGAAATGGTGGATTTCATGATTCTCTGGTAATGAGTATTTTAAAAGAAGAATTCATGATTTCAATCAATCAAGATGAAAAAAAATAATTGTTTTTTTAAACATCAAAGTACCGGCCATTTAGCCTACTTACAAAGCAAAATCATTAATGGGTTACATACTAGTGATGAATGTGCTGATTCGTCAACAGTATCATTCCATAAATAAGCGGGGTCCCGTATGAAAGTTAAAATCGTATTCTGTAATCATTATGCCCGCCCTGGTTGGTTGGACGGTGCCGAAGTCAGTTTGTTGCAGATTATAAGTGCGCTTCCAGCCAATCAATTTGAAAAAATTTTGGTCACCCCTACAATGGGAGAAATGCCCCAGTTAGCCCAGAAACTTGGCGTCACGGTTCATGTTTCCCCTCTTAGCTTGGTATGGTCAATGGGTGGAATTTCTAAATATAATAAGGGACGTTATTCAGGTATTCAACAGCACATAAAATACTTATTGTCGGCCGAGAATGCCGAAATTTTTCGTTTTAAACGTTTTCTAATGTCCATTCAGCCTCAATTGCTTTTCATAAATACCGGAGTCAATGTTTTACCGGCAATAATTGGAAAACGGTTAGGCATTCAAACCGTCTGGTTTCCAAGGGAATATTTCCGGGAGGATTTTGCAGAAACATTTCAAGTTCTCAATCAGTTTAGTGATCAAATCTGGGTGGCGTCGGCGGCGATGGAAAATTTGTTGCATTCTTCAGCACAATTATCGGTAAAACTTCTAAGAGTCCCTAATTTCATCGATTTAGCCAACCTAGAGGAATCTCAGTGGGCCAACCAACGCCAAACACTTAGGAATCGCTACGGACTTTCACCTAACCAAACTGCAATTTGTTATTGGAGCTCAATTTCTCCTCTCAAAGGAATTTCTGATTTTATCCAGATGGCACACCGATTGAGAGAACAACACAGCCAAAATATAAAATTTTTTGTGGCGGGCTCTGCCAGTCAAGATCTTTATTTACAACAAGCAATCGCCCAAAGTAAAGCATTAGGACTCGAAAATGAGCTGTTTTTTGTTGGATTTTTCCCATGTTCCCAATATTTCTTGCCAGGGATGGATATTGTAGTTCATCCGAGTCGATTTAATGAAACTTTTTCGCGCACAGCATTGGATGCCATGAGCTTTCGCAAGCCGATTGTAGCCTATAATAGTGGAGCGATTAGTGAATTAGTCCGACAGGACGTTACTGGGTTTTTGGTTTCAAAAGGAGATATCATGGGTTTATGTAACTTTTGTTCGATGTTGATTGTCAACCCAGAACTTCGTCAATTAATGGGAAATTCTGGTCGTCAAATGGTTGAAAACCATTATTCCACGGCCCAAGTCCTACCATTGATGCTTAATGCTTTTTCTAAGCTTTTACAACTGAGGAGGTAATTGATGGGTATAGTAACATATAATTCGAATCAATATGGCTTTACATCTACCAGTCGCTCTTTAGTGAGTGTGATAATTCCTGTTTATAATCATGAAGAATTCGTCGGGCAAGCAATCCAAAGTGTTTTATCCCAGAATTATAATCCGATCGAGATATTGGTAGTTGATGATGGATCTACCGATAATACCCGAAAGATAGTACAAAGTTTCGGTAGCCATATTCGCTATATTTACAAGAATAATGGTGGTACTTCCAGTGCACTCAATGTTGGCATCAAATCTGCCCGTGGGAACTACATCTGTTGGTTGAGTTCAGATGACTTGTTTCTACAAACCAAAGTACAAAAACAGATTAGGATGTTTCAAATCCATTCAGGTCTCGGAATGATTTATACGGATTGGTATGAAACTGATGAAAATGCAAATATTACTAAGCTTTATCGTTCTCCGGAGTTGTTGACTCGAAGAGAAGCAGCGCTTACCTTATTGAAAGGTAACTGCATTAATGGCTCGACCATTATGGTTAAAGCCGAGTGTTTTAAAAAAGTCGGCTATTTTAAAGAGAATTATATTCAAGCCCATGATCATGAAATGTGGTTGCGGTTATGCCGGTATTACCGTTTCGGTCATATTCACGAACCATTGTTGTTATACCGACGTCATCATAAAAACTTAAGTTTACAACCGGATCCAGATCACGAACGGCACCATTTTGAAATGTATCAAGAAGCCAAGGCGTTTTTTAGGTTTTAATTGCCTACGCCGATTGACTGGACAAAATCAATAAAAGGTGAGTATTAATGATAAATACCCCGGTCGTAACCGAGCCTAACGAAAAAAAATTTCTGCTTCTAGGATACGGTGATAATCCTGCGACTCCGGGAAGATTTTTAGCAGATGGCTTGCGGGCAATTCACCAATGGATTAAAGTTTTTCATAGTAGTATCGATTTAGCCAAAATTGACCTGACTCGGTGCGCTGGAATCATTATTATCGATTGTCCGTCCCGCCCCCCGGTAAAAGTAAAAAACTTAAATCTTGCCAAGAAACTTCCCAAGATATACTGGACCTATCATGGAAAGCATATTTTAAACCAAAATATTCAGCTAATTAAGATGTATCAAACCGATTTGGTTCTTATGTCCAGTTGCTTGAATCTCTCTAAAAAAATTCCGGCACCGGTGGAGTTTTTCCCACTGGCGATCCCGGTTAATTTTTTTAATGGTGGTCCTCCGCTTAATTCTCGGGAGTATGATATTAGTTTCGTAGGAAACACCAAAGGTATGCTTTATGCGCAACGAAAAGAGAGTTTGAAACTCATACGCCAGTATTTTTCAGATCATAATCTGATTTTTACGCAAGGGGTTTTTCTACAAGATCTGGCTGCGTTGTACCAGAAAAGCAAGATTGTTTATAATGATTCCGTCAATCAAACCTTGACACTAAGAATTTTTGAAGGAATCGGAGCAAAATCTTTGGTGGTTAGTGATTCGTTACCTGAACAAGAACAATTGTTAATTCCCGACAAACATTATGTACGGTACTTTAATGAAGCAGATAAATTACGAAAAATTCGTTACTATCTTCATGAAATTGCGGAGGCCCAATTGATTGCAAATAATGGTTTTCATTGGGCGATGAAACATCATACTTTTGCTATTAGAGCGAGTCAATTGTTAAAAATTCTAAAGCTACAGTTGTAGAATAATTCTTTCTAGCAATCGAGCCCGATGGATATAAGTATGTTCAGTCATCACTTTTTGATAACCATTTTTTGCTATCTCTTGTGTCAGTCCCAAATTCGAAAGATAAAAAGCAATTTTGTTAATTAAATCTCTGGGATCATCGTATATCACATAATGGCGTCCGTTTTGACCTAACAACTCGATATTATGCGCATAATTTGTCAGCATTAGCGAACCAGCCGCCATCCCTTCGAACAACCGCATCGTTAATACATTGCCATAATTCCAATTGAAAACGATCCTACTGTCAGCATATATTTCCCCCATCTTTCTCAGAAAAACGCCGGTTTCAAACCGTAATCTTTGCTTGGGAAAGCTCTGTTGTATTAAATTTAAGAGATCATTGCGTTCTTGATAAATTTTAATAAATGATCCTACAAAAGAAATGTCGTATTTTCGTTCTGCCAATGGCAGTCGATTCGGTATATTGGTAGGATCGACTGCCATCGGAAATAACTGATAAGGGAGATGATACTGTTTGGCTAAATGTAATGAAGTGGCGAACAATAAATAATCAATTTTATTCACACGGGTAAAATTTAAATTATAAACAAGTCTGCTTTCCCCATGTAAAATCCAATATAAACGGGGAATTTTTACTCGATTGATATTCAGTATTTTAACGGCAGGACGATAAGGGCTTTCGATAAATAATACGACATCGTATAAATTCTGGTTAATCGTATTAAAGTCGATATATTCCGTATATAAATCGATTTTAAAACCAATGGATCGAAGGGCATCCTCTAAAAAACGGCCTGGATCAAACTCTACGTATGGATGAATAATGAGTAAGCTTTTTTTCACTTTTTTCTCCCACGTTTAAAGATGTCAATGAAGTTTTTCGAATAGACCAAAAAAGAAACTCTATCAACTGAAACCGGCTATCATCTCACATGCTTACTTAATATCCGTTCAAATTCACGGGCTCGGTGGATATAGGTGTGTCCGGACTGAATCATTTGATAGCCGTGCGTACAAACTTTTAGAAGCTTTGAAGGATTCGTCAAATAAAAATTAATTTTGTTTATAATGTCTTGATCATTCCGATAAATGACATAATGTAACCGGTTTTGCCCAAGATATTCGATTCCATTTGCATAATTCGTAAGTAATAAAGCCCCTCCCGCCATAGCTTCAAAAGGCCTGGCTGTCATGATATTCATATAGTTCCAATTGAAAACAATCTTACTGTTACCATAAACGCTACCAAGCTGGTCAAGATAGAGTCCTTGGCTAAATTTCAACCGCAAATTAGGAAAATGAGTTTGGATCAATTTTAATAAACGGTTTCGCTCCGCATAAAACGTAGCAGGTCCAAAACTGCCAACGAAGGATATATCAAAACTCCGCTTGATCAATGGACGATGATATGGAGCAAAATATCGCAAATCAACCGCCATCGGCAACGGATAGCATAAAATTCCGCCATAACGAGGAGCTAAATGATAAGAGTTGGATAACAGCATCACGTTAATCTGATATTCCCGTGACTTTTGAATATTGAAATCAAGCCGGCTTTCTCCATGAACTATCCAATAAAACTTGGGAATTCTCACTTTTTGAATATTCAGAACTGGATTTGGCGCTTTCCAAGGGCTTTCAATAAATAATACAGCATCATATAGATTTTGGTTTATAAAATTAAAATCCACCCCATGATCGCACAAAGTATACTGAAAGCCAATTGCGCGCAATGCATCTTCAAAAAATCGTCCCGGTTCATACGGTGTAAAAGGATGAACGATTAAAATATTTCTCTTCATGATCGCTCCAAGGTTTTTTTCTTATATCATATGACATAGAATCAGCTGGATTTACAGGACTCCCGTATAAATTGGTTATCGCGAGTTTTCATTTGACTATTGCCTGGTTCGGGTCTTGTTTTAAAGAATATACTGTACTAACCGTAATACATAAAGCCCAAAGAGGTGACCTCATTGTTTAACGGTAAAAAGATTCTTATTACAGGAGGAACCGGTTCCTTCGGCCACCAAATCCTACAACGCCTGGTTGATTTGCATCCGGATGAAATCCGGGTCTTTAGCCGCGATGAAAAAAAGCAAGACGACTTAAGAAAATTGTATAGTGAGTTTCCATTTGTGAAATTCATTATCGGGGATGTTCGGGATCGCTCCTCCTTAAAAGAAAGTCTCAATGGAGTTCATTATGTATTTCATGCTGCGGCCCTTAAACAAGTTCCTTCGTGTGAATACAATGTTCGTCAGGCGATACTGACAAACGTTGAAGGAGCTCAAAACTTGGTTGAGGCAGCCATTGAAAACGGTGTCGAAAAAGTTATCGCAATAAGCACTGACAAAGCTGTCAAACCCGTCAATGTCATGGGAATGACAAAAGCATTGCAAGAAAAAATTATGACCATCGCGAATCAAGGGCAACAACGAACGGTTTTTGCTTGTGTTCGCTATGGGAATGTCATCGGTTCCCGCGGGTCGGTTATACCACACTTTATCCACTTAATCCGGAACCATGAAAATCTGACCATTACAGACTATCAAATGACGCGGTTTGTGATTAAACTCGATGAAGCGATCGATCTTGTCTTTAAAGCGCTGGAATTGAGTATCGGAGGTGAAATTTTTGTCAAAAAGTTACCGGGCATAAAGATTATCGATTTGGCTGAGACCATGCTTGAGGAACTTGACACTTCCAAACAGTTACGTGTGGAAAAAATGGGTGTCAGACCGGGCGAGAAAATTCATGAGGTATTAGTTTCGGAAGAAGAATCACTCCGGACCGTAGAAGACGAGGATTATTTCGTGATCCTGCCCAAGGTTTCGTTGCCGATATCGTATCAAATCTACAATCATCTTAATAAAATGATCTCCGGGGAGTATAGCTCCGACAAGACTACTCCTCTTTCGAAAGCAGAAATACGCAAAGTTCTTCAAGAAGAAGGATGGTTGAATGAGAACCTTAATCACTGGTGCTAACGGTATGCTAGGTCACCGCATGGCACTGGAGTTCGCTGCTAGGTTCGATACTCTTGTCACGCAATATGGAGAACCTACATATATTCCGGGCTGCCGGGATCTTTTTATTGACATTACCAAGCCGATTATTCCATCATTCCAAGTCGATTTGGTGGTTCACACCGCGGCTTTGACCGATGTTGATTATTGCCAGAAACATTGGGAAGAAGCATGGCTTGTTAATTTCGATGGTACCAAAAACCTTTTGAAAGCTTTTCCCGAGGCCAGATTCGTCTATATCTCAACTGATTTCGTTTTTGACGGAGTTTCCGGTAATTATTCCGAAAATGCTCTTCCCCATCCCATCAATGTTTATGCAAAATCTAAATATGCGGCGGAACAGCTTTTACCGGATAATAGCCTGATTGTCCGCACCTGTATCTTTGGAAACAATTTGCAGAGCAATAAAGAAAGCCTCCCAGAAAAGATCGTTAAAAAACTTCAAAAAAATCAACCCGTATCGCTATTTTCCGATCTCTTCTCCACTCCACTTTATACCGGCTGTTTGACAAAGCTTGTCTTGCAGGCAGTGGAACGGAATTTGACCGGCATTTGGAATTTAGCGGGTGCACAAAGGGTATCAAAATATGAGATGGGTCTAAAACTTGCTGAAGTTTATGGTTTGAACCCTAATTTAATCATTCCCATTTCCGTAAATGACTTTCAGTTTGAGGCGCCAAGACCTCGCGATGTCAGCCTAAATACAACAAAAATTTCCGCCACCTTTGGCCACCCTCCGCCAACGGTGGCCGAAAGCTTAAAATGCTTCAAGGAGGAACAAGAGAGTGAATATCAAAAGTCGATTGTTGGACGAAAAATCGGATCCTCGGGGACGATTGTTGGAGGTTTTTCCGGGAACACAATTCGGACGTGACGATTGGGGTTTAATCTATCTATTTACAATGAATTCTGGTGCAAAACGCGGTAACCATTACCATCTTAACAAGAATGAATGGTTCTTTCTGGCCCAGGGTGAAGTGGATCTGGTTGTTAGAGATACTCATAGCTTAGAGCAAGCTACTAAACATCTTTCGGCAAACACTCCTGAAGTTGTTTCAATTCCAGCAGGTGTGGCTCATGCTTTGGTAAATACTCATTCCGAAACGGCGATTCTCATTGCCTATATTGACAAAGAATTTGACCCCGCTCAGCCGGATACCTACCATTTAGAAGTCATTTAGGAGCGTTGTGATAAACCCTGTCCGAAGGCCAGGGTGAACACAAAAGCTCAGAGAAGCAAGGGATAAAGTCGATTTTTAATCCTTTGAAAGAGTGATTTCCGAATTTGAGGACTTTATCACATGGCTTTTAGGAGGAATTTTATTGTCAAAACCCGTCATTGCTTGTAGTATGAGAATCAAAAACGTTGCGATGTGGATCGGAGATTCATTATCCGAAACCTCGAAGCTGGCTGACCATATCGTCATTCTCGATGATGGTTCAACGGATAATACGCCCAGCATCTGTCGTAAGTTTCCCAAGGTTCGTTATTATCGACAGTTTTGTTCCATATCGGATCAAGTGCGTGATAAGAACAAACTTTTAAAATATACCTTAGCGCTCAACCCAGATTGGGTGCTCGCCCTTGATGGCGACGAGGTTCTGGAGAAAAAAGCCGCCTCCAAAATTTTGGATGAAATAGCCGAAATCGATCCGCAAAACCCTCAACACACTATTTTTCGTCTGCGGTTACTTTATTTTTGGAATGATCTCAACCATTATCGCAATGAAAATTCCAAGTGGGGCCAGTTTTGGAAGGACGCTTTATGGACCACGTGGGGTCAGAACTTAAACACGCTCCAGTTTTTGCCGTCAGGATTTGCAGAAAACCATCATTGCGGTCGTATTCCCAAAGGAATCGTCGGCAATCGCAAAGATATCGATGTTTGGGTGAAGCATTATGGTTATGTTTATTTTTGGCAACGGAAGCAAAAAGCCGAATTTTATCTCAGGACAGAGAAGAAACCAAGCTACCTGAATCTTATTAACGGCAACGCGGAAAAAGGGATGATCTTGGAAGAATGGAAGGAAAGAGTTTAAGACCATCATCGCGATGGTCTTTTTTGATTCAAGCATAAAAATTCGCTCGTTTGCCCAATTATATTGAGCTTTATCCGACGAATCCTCTTCCAAAATCCAAAGCTCGCTCCTTCTCCCTTGAGGAGGCGAGGGTTCTCACAAATTTTCCGTCGCAAAATCCTGCCGTACCCCAGTTCCGTCCTCCATCCCGGCCCTGCTAATATATCAGTCGATCATCCCTCATGTAAGGTATGGTCTTTCGTCCAACTAGGATATTCTTCATCCTTGTAAGGGATGTCATGATCCGTGTTAGGGATGCCTCGATCCTTTCAAAGGATCTTTCGATCCTTGTAAGGTATCCCTCCGTCCGTGTAAGGGATGGTCTTCATCCTTGTAAGGGATCCGGTGATCCTTTCATAGGATCTTCGGATCCTTTCTTCCCGAAACGTCATCCTAACTTCCCGGAGCCTTCGGGAACCATCCCCAAGGTTCCGGGATAAAGGACCAAACCTTCGGGAAGCTTCCCCAAACCTCCGGGAAAGAAGACGGAGGCTTCGGGAAGCATCTACAAGCCTTGAGAAAGCTTCCCCAAGGTTTGGGGAAGCTTCCCGGGTTCCCATCCCTGACATTCAACCGCATATTCCGGCTCTACCGGTTGGGTTTGACTACGAAAAAAGGAGAAGAAAGGTTTTTTACAGCTCTTCTAAAACCACCGGTACACGAACGGGCTCATAAATCGACTGCAACCAACGGATGGTATTAGGAATGCCCTCTTCCAACGGAATGCGGGGTGAATGTCCTAGTTCGGTGACTGCTTTGGTGATATCCGGACGTTTATTCACCGTATTATGGGTGTCTTCGGGTAAAATTTGAACGAGATCACGGCTGGCTCCCGTATATTGTAATACGAGTTCCGCCAGTTCTTCAACGCTCCGATACTCGTTTCCGCCGATGTTATAGACCCGTCCTGGCATAAACCGGTCAACGATGTTGGCGAGGGTTGGAATCAAGTCGTCAATATACATAAACACCCGGTGATAGTTTTTATAAACCTGAAATGGTTGATTATGCAAAGCGCGATAGCAAAAGAGGCAGACCACGCTGCGGTACGGGTGATATAATTCTCCCGGCCCATATGCGTTGAAGAGTCTCACCCGGATGGTGCTGGTATGGAATTTTTTTTGAAAATTAACGATTTGGAGTTCGTTTACCCATTTTGAGATGGCGTAATCATTATGTTGGAACAATGGTAATGTTTCCGGCAGCTCTTCATTGAGATACAAATTGCCTGGTTCACCGTAAATTTCAGAGGAACTGGTGAATATCAGCTTGAATCCCAGTCGTTGTTGAAATTCAAGAATATTGCGGGTTCCAATGACATTGGTCTTCCAGACTTGCTCATAATATTCTTCGCCGTTAATTCTGCCAAATTCAGCGGCTAAATGATAAACATAGTCATAATTCTGTTTGAATACCCTTTCCAGTTGGCGGTATTCGCTGATGTCAGCCCGGATGTAATTTGCCTCATTACAGTGTTGAAGATCTACCTGCCATACATCGTGGCCCCGCTTTATCAGCTCTTTCGTCAACGGTGTTCCGATCGTTCCTCGGCTTCCGGTAATCAAAATCTTAGCCATCGTCCTTCTCTCCTCCTTCAACAGTTAACCCCGAAAATAAATAAGGACCCAGACATATTATCCTATGAGGCATGCGATGATTTCGCCATGGTAGGGCAAAAAAAAGAGGTTAACCAGAGAGATTAACCTCTATATCTTGTTTATACCAGCTGAACGTCGGTTACGACTTCCACGGGCACTGGATTTGGATTCCCGCTCCCTACGACAATTAAGGGTATCACTTGTTTCGTTACATTGCCGATGCCTGGACCGCTGACATCCGTCACTACATCGATTTCTTGAGTCACAGTGCCACCGCCGGAGACCAGGACGTTCGCGATGACCCGCAACTTCGTTTGGACGATTCCCGGTCCGCTCACATTGGTGACCACCGTAAATTGCTGTGGACTTTGAGTGGTTGATTCTACAACGGCTTCAAGCACGATCAGTTGATTCGCCGCAGAACCGGAATTCACCAGCTTAAAGGAGATATCTTCGATGTTGACCGTAACTCGGATGACCTGATCTTGCGAGATCCCCGGGATACTGACCAGGATTGAGAAAGGAATCTGTTCGGAAATGCTCCGTACTACATTGTCGGCATTGACGAAAACCACGGTTTTGTCGACGATCCCTTCCACCAGAACACCGTCGGGAATGACTTGGGCCGAAAGATTGGTAACGTTTGCGATGATCTCTTTTATTTTAATCGCAGCTTCCGGTAGTTCAACCAGAACATTGGTGACGATCTGTCCTGGAATGACAATCGTTTCGGTGCTGATTGTGACGGGACTGACCGGGGTCACCGGAGTCACCGGCGTAATCGGTGAGACGGGTGTAATCGCTTCCTCGGCAACTACCAAAACCTGGGTGGTATTCTCCCCGATTACTTGCTCCAACTTGAAGAGGGGACCCGTACCGATTACTAAATTCAACTGTACTTCTCTGGTTACTACAGCCTGTATTGCAATGATTACTTTCTGTCTTAACTGGGTTGTAGTAAGCAACTCAAAGAAGACCGCTTCGATCTCCGTGGTCAGGTGAACCGAATCAGAGGATGTAGCGCCAAGGATATCCAGGAAGACGGAAAACGGAACGTCTTCAGCCTGATGGTATTCAATATTATCTGTCCCAATGAAAAAGATCTGTTTGTGGATTATCCCTTGGACGATAACCTTATCTTTGATGACGTGGGTCTCCAGATCGCAGAGCTTGGAAACGATCTCCCGGATCTTCAACGCCGGTTTGAACAGAGTTAGCGTGGTGTCGCTTAGATCCTGAACCCGGTTTTCGCCGACGAACTCTTCGACTTTGAAGAGCGGGCCGTCTCCCAGCAATACCGGGAGCGTAATGTTCTCCGTCACTTTGACAAAGAACTCCAGGACCGCTTTTTGCCTCAAGAGGGTTGGAGTAATCAGTTCGAAGAAGATTCCTTCGATGGTTGAATGGACTTGCACATCCATTCCCGGGGTTACGCCTGGGACATCGACAAACAAGCTGAATGGTAAGTCTTCTCCCTGATGGCGGCCCAAGTTGGCGGTGTCCACAAAGAAGATCTGCTTGTGAAGAATCCCTTGAATAATGACCTTGTCTTTGATGATTTCTGTCTCAAGATTGCAGATTTTTCCGACAATCTCATCGACTTTAATCGCCGGGGCGCCCAGTGTTATGTCGGCTTCGACCAATGTCTGGTTTGTATTCTCCCCGACCACCTGCTTCACAAAGAGTAATGGCCCATCTCCGGTTTGCAGGTTAGC
This sequence comes from Hydrogenispora ethanolica, assembly GCF_004340685.1. Taxonomy (NCBI): domain Bacteria; kingdom Bacillati; phylum Bacillota; genus Hydrogenispora; species Hydrogenispora ethanolica. The sequence goes on from NZ_SLUN01000036.1 coordinate 46,580, forward strand.
TTGGACTGTCTCGGTAACCTTGACGAATACCTGGATGATTATTTTTTTGGTCACCGATAAACCGTTCGGAGCCAGCTCGGTGATGATCTCCTCGATAACCGCCGACACATCGGCGTTCATGCAAGGCTGGGCGCCGGGAACGTCAATAAACGTACTGAAGTGGTCATCGCCGGCTAAATGATGGACAATGCCGTCCGTGCCGACAAAGAATAATTGTTCGTGGACGATCCCTTGGACGATAACTTTGTTTGAGATAATTTCGGTTGTCAAATCACAGATTTTACCTACTACGTTTCGAATCTTTATCGCGCTTAAAGGCAGATTCACCGTTTGGGCCAGTTGGACCTGGTGCAGCGCCTGCAGAGATTCAACCGCTGCCGGTGCATTGGTATTGGTCACCACGTTTGCCGACGTTGGTTGAACCGTAACTGTTCCGCCTTGCATATTTTTTACCGCTGGTTCGTCCTGATCTTCGGATTGGAGTGACTGACTTTGATCAGTTGCCTCTTCGCTTGTTTCGCTTGAAGTACTGGCTGTCTGTTGGGAACGTGCTGCTGTCTTCTCTTTGGAAAGAAATTGTACCTTTATCTTACTGACCTCAACCGGACCTAACGGCCGAGGATCAAGAGCGATATCTGGAATTTTGCCGACCTCAATCTGACCCATGGATTGAGGCTCCAAGTCTGTATCTATTTTTTTCTCTGCCTGAGAGACGGTTAACTGTTCAGCGGTTGCTTGAGTTTTCTTCTTTTTCTTGGAAGGCTTTTTTTTCTTTTTTGTCTCTTCTGCCTTTTTGGGGGGTTGCGGCTGGGTAAGCTCTTCTTTGGTTTCTTCGGCTTTTGCTATCGTTTTTTTACTCTTTTTACTGGACTTTGTTTTTTTAGTCTCCTTTTTCAAACTAACGTCGTTTTTAAGGTCATCCGTTTCCACTTGATTACCTCCTTTCGTGACTTCGGCTGTTGGGGCCGAATATTTGAAAGGTTTCAAATTCTAATTCATTATATGCAAATGTCCAAGTGTGTGCTATCCGGTAAAGAAAAACCGCGGCACTAATGCCGCGGTCCTATATGCCATATAAAATATTGGATATTTGCTCAATCGACCAGGATCTCGGTAATCATTTCACCGAAGGGGCCGCCCTTGACGATCCCAACTCCGATTCGGGTAAAACGGGGATTCAATAGATTGCCGCGATGAGAGGAACTGGACATCAGCCGGGCGTGCGCTTTCCGATAATTCGGAGCGCCGGTCAGGTTTTCGGCGACCGCCTGATAAACATAACCCGCTCGTTTCAATTGATCATATACGGTACCCAGTCGTTCGGAAATATGGCCGAAATAGTTTTCGCTGACCATATCCCGGCTCTTGGCTTGAGCCAACTTCACCAAAATCGGATCAATCTCCAGTTCCGGCAAACCAGTGTGCGATCTTTCCTGGTTAATCAGAAGAACCAGTTCTTGCTCCTCACGGGTTAAAACTGACACTTCATGAAAACTGGTTACCCTCTTTCCGGATGAAGCCGCCAAACTCGAAGCTGGTGGAGAACCTTGGGTGGTAGATTTCGGGCTTGGATCGTTGGTACGTACCAAAACTGCTGTTTGTGCTCGAACGATGGATGAGTAAGTGAGTACGAATGTGAGTGCGATGAATGCTGGATAAATAAGCGTGGTTGGTTTAAGTGATTTTGCAGTGTTCGGTTGCGACATGGCTTGCTCCTTTAAATTGGTCGGTAAGTTGCTGCGTTGATTGGTTGAATGTTTTTTTGAATGTTCTCCGAAAATCAGCTTAACTATTTCGGTTGATAGAGTATTTCACCTAAATCGGCAAAAAACCTTTATGTAAAATAGGGAAAACGCGGCACGGTATTCCAAAAAGAAATATGGGCCATTCTCAGCCCATATTTTTTTAATAATTTTCGCTCTTAACCTTATTGCTCTTCCTTAGGTTTCACCTCAATTAGCCCTTCCCTGATTGCGTAGAGAGCGATTTGAGTCCGATTGGCTAAACCCAGTTTCTTGCGGATGCTGGTAATATAGTTTTTTGCTGTTTTTTCGCTGATAAAAAGTAATTTACCGATCTGCCGATTATCTAAACCTTGGGCTACCAAGGGTAAAATTTCTTTTTCCCGTGGACTCAACCTCTCGACTGGATCAGGACGGCAGTTACCATTCGTTAACGGTGACATGCCACTCCTCCTCCAACCAGCACTTCTCCAGGAACAAAAAAATATATAAAACAGAAAAATGTTTACTTAGAGAAACAATAACGAATCTGCAATTATCCCGTCGAAGTGGGTATACTTTCTGCTACATGATATGTCGCTGGTTATTAACCTGTGAAACAACCTATGGACTAAGTATTTTCACATGAAAAGTTGTTGAAGTCTCTTCGTTGCAGCGCGGTTAATTTTGTGATCGAGTCCTATACAAACATGCTTGGTGAATCCGGTGGCCAAGATTAGGCCATCCGCCATGTTTTTGACAATATAATCGAAACGAAAAGAAACTCCCTTCTCACGGCGTAGGGTGGTTTCTATCTCCACCAAGTCATCGTAATGAGCTGGGTGGTGATATTGAGCGCCGGCTTCCACCAGAGGAAGCAGCCAACCTTTTGCTTCACAATCCCGATATGTCAAACCTTTCTGGCGCATCCACTCGGTCCTTCCCACTTCAAACCAGATGAGATAGACCGAATGATGCACAAAACCCATATTATCAGTCTCTTGATATCGTACCCGAAAACTCGTTTTACAACTTGCCTCATTCATGGTGGTTTTCTCCAATTACTGTATTCATTCCAACTTCAAACTGTTCGAGACAGAATAGAACCTTCTTTATTATTCCGGCCTTTTGTGGAGGAAGCGCCGTAAAATCCAGCTGTTGCATTCGCCCTTTTAGAAACTGCACTTTCTCCAGGAGCTCACTGCTCTCCCTTAGCATCCGGTCCGCCGGGGACTGCTCGCTCTTTCGCAATTCATTTTCAACCACGGCCGATTTGATAAATTCACTCAAATTGGCTTCCGGCGACAAATTGCCGACGATTTTAAGAAAGGCTTGATCCAATTCGGTCCGGGCGCCGGCCCGAAACCGAAATTCTCGAGGTTTAATACGCGGCTTCCACATTGGAAAACTCCTTCAAATGCAAATTTTAATCGGGTAATTATTCATTCCGCCTGGTTCGATATTTATCCTACCCAACGTCATGATAACCTTTTCCAAAAAAGATCTCATATTCTATTATAAAATGAGAATGGTAATTCCGCAAACTCAGAAATAAAACATTCGCCTCTGGAAGTAATCGTCCTCTACCGTTTTTATCGCCGCAGTTTTTCAGAAAATAAGATTGCGGATTTTCACTTTCCTTCCATTGGACTTGAGAAAATATACGTTCAAGTATATAATTTTGGTAAAGAAAGCTTAAAAACGGAAGACTTATCAATTCCATCAACCGCAAATTCGATTCTTTTTGCTGAAATTTTTGACCCTTCCTTGCGAAAATTTCCAATTTTTTCACTGACCATATTGGCTTCCTAAAATAACGACGATGATCAAAATAAAAACTATGGGGGGCTAAACGACGCCATGTTAACCGGGACTGTCGAACGGCGGTCGTCTCACCACGATCGCTTCAAAACCGAGCTGACGATGCGCTTCGAAAAGAAAAATCGGGAGATGATTACCGCTCAAATCACCACGATCAATGCTCAAGGCATTCAATTTCATCTGCCCTGGGGCGTAGACCTGGCAGGAGATTCGGAGAGGCTGGAGACTGTATTTAACCTGCCTTTGATCGGACAGATCCGCGTCAGCGGAGAGATCCACCAGTTACGATTGGGGATCGATACTGATTTGAACCGGGTTGTCTATTACGAAATTCGTTTTTTGAACCTTTCCCCCGAACAATGGAATTATATTTATGATTATTCGAAAGGTAAAAACCGTTCCGAATGGAATTCTCCGCTCCCGGAGACCGCTTTTCATCAGGAAAGAAAAGATTTTCGAATCGCGGTTCAAATTCCGGCCGATTTTTTTAGAAATGGAAAAGCGCCGGTGTCAGGGATGGTCGAGGATTTAAGTTACGGCGGAATTAAAGCGACTGTGCCCGAAGAATTTTCCGAAGCCGAGGAGGTCAAGGTGACGATACACCATGCCGAGCTCACCATCGAATTGAAAGGGATCTGCGTTTGGTGCAGGAGCTCTCTGGAGGAGCGGGACTCGGATCAAGCCCTTATCGGCGTCTCCTTTCAATCGTTAGACTCGGATAACTTTACCAAACTGCGCAGTCTCCTCTTCCATGCGATTCAGTAACGCAGTCCTTGAGCGAAAAAAGGGTTGTCAAGTTTTGAACCTGGCAACCCTTTTTTTACTTCGAACGGACAACCGCTCGGTTTACTTCTCCTTCTTCTTTTCCAGCTGTTTTTCTTCCTTAACGGCCTTGGAATGTTTCAAGTCGTCAATGGCCAGAAAAACCACAACACCGGCAGCAGCAAGGAAAAATACTCCGACAATGATGCCAACTATCATGATTCAAACGCCTCCTTATTTTTCCACAACAAAAAATTTCGTGAAACGATGGGAGGCTGCAGGCTTTTCTGAGCAAGTACGCGACAAAAGATAAAAAATGGCAAATAACAAAATAACCAGAATCGCAACTCCGTCGTTTTGAGCGGCGGAACCTTTCGCCAGATCGGAGTTGCTTTCAATTGGGCATAATTTTTTGATTTTGCCGACAATATTCTTCAGCGAACTTAATAATGCGTATAAACTCGAACGCTCATGACCATGGGTTATGGTCTGAATGCTCTCAACCAGATCCGCATATAGGCGGATGACATCGGAGTCGGAAGTCAGCTCCCTGCTCGCGAATAGCCCAATAAAGGCCATGTTCAGGAACAACATCGCGATGGCGAAAACGATAAAAAAAGTTTTATAGGAGCAAATCCGGGCAGAGAGCAAGTTTTCCTCCGGGTTCAAAAGTTTGGGACCCGCGTGTGGCGAAAAAATCAACTCGAACCACAGGCGATCAGAATCATTATAGCCATTCGGCGAGACCGAGTCAATTCCATAAATATTCTCAGCGTGGGACGACGTCCGCACTACCGCTCCACTCCCGTTCCGGGTTTTTGGGGCTCGCTCCGCTCTACATTTCAACCCCGGATACCGGCAATGAAACCATTGTCACTATTTAAAAATGTAATAAATGGGGTTTCTTTTTTGTTTTATATAACAAATCGAACAAAGTCATTTTGAGCCTGGGCAATTCATTTTGGAAATTCTAAATTTTTCATTGCTAGGAAGAACATTAATTTTTCAATGAAAATATGGAAATTGCTAAGATTTATATCATTATTTATATTTGTAATCTCGAAAACGGATTTATGAATGATTTTTTATTTTATGAGGCTTTACAATACATATAATGGATATTCAATATTTGATGAAGTATGTTATAATACAGACCATTGGGAGGGGTTTTTTGATGAAAACGATCGTAACGACGTTTACCTCGGTCTTCATTTTCATGACGTTCGCCACTGCAACCCTAGCGGCTCCCGGACCCTCATGGCAACTCTCCGCCCAGCAATGGAAGGTTGACGGCTCTTTTAATTATGATCTACATTATGAGGACTCATCACAATTGCTATCCAAAGTCAGCCTGCCTCAAAAACAACAGATGACACTCTTCGGACTCCAATACAATTTTGGCAACGGTAAAAACTTCATCCGGGGACAATACGGCCAGACCGGCCTCGGCAATAAAGGCAGAGGTTATGATAAGGATTGGACCATTCCCGGCCTGGATATATTGACGGATTACGGCGATATGACAGCCTATGGCCGCCAGAAGGTGCTGTCGGTCGATATCGGCAGGACGCTGGTGGAAAACGAGCGTTTTTCGAGCGCTGTTTTTGCCGGTTGGGGCCGGCAAGACACCAGCAACAAGCTGAATGATGTGGTTTATCATCTTTCGGACGGCATTCCCGTCGGTAATCTGACCCAACCCGACGATGGAAGTTATCTCAATGGCAAGCTCAGCGGCCCGCGCATCGGAATTGACAATACCATCCGTTTCAACTCGAAGCTGGCGATGTCGGCAGGGGTCAGCGTTGCATATCTTTCGGCCAAAGCCTATGGCCATTGGGCCAATCACACCCCGGCCTGGGACTGGATCGACACCGGTAACACCTTGGGGGTTGAAATGAATGCCGGTCTAACCTACGCCATCAACCCTAATTTTACCGCCGAATTAGGCTACTCCGATCAATACGCCAAAGCCACCGGCTGTAATGAAACGCTCAACGGCAGCTCCATTCCGGAAAAGGTCGATCTGGAATTTGCGCAACACGGCTTCCGACTGGGCATGAATTACCGGTTTTAATTGAAACGTTCCTTTGAAATGTAAGTTTTCTGCTTTCGTCCGAAAAAATAAAAAAACAAGCCGCTTCCGCTCTCCGGATGAGCAGAAATGCTTGTTTTGGCCTGGGGGCTGTAACGCGAAGAAGGCCATCCCTCTTTGGGCGAGGGAATGATAACCCCCGTTTCTCCGGCGGAACACGGTGATGCGCTCAATGGGAAATGGGTGGAGTGGTCTTGTGGAATAATTGGTAAAAAGGCTTTTTCCCGATGATATACGGGAATTTTTTATTGAGATAGATGCCCAGCAGCAACGAGAGGGCGATCGCCAAAATGCTCGATAAAAAGCCATACAACCGGGTATCGGTATTCACATAGCCGTCCAGCAGGTTGTTGAATACCTGCAACAGCGGCTTGTGAGTCGCCAAAATGATCAGGGTATTCATGCCGAGGTGGTTGAAGACGTGAATATATTGCAATTTGTATCCGATTATCAAAAAAACCGCGATCCCCGTCAATGCTGAAATATAAAATAAAAAGTAATTGCCCAGTAAATTGCCGGCCATATTCACCCGTTGAATCTCGGCCAGCCGGGTATTTAAATAGGCCGTAGCAATATGAATGATCTCGCAGGCTACGATGACCCAAACGAGTTTTCTGCGTTTCACGTCGTTGAGATGCTGCAGAAAATTGCATTTTTTTATCGAATATCCCAGCCAGTAAAAGACCAAGCCCGAAAGGGCGATATCCGACTGAAAGAGCAAATCGAAGCGGGCCAGGCTTAAGCGATAACCGATCAGCGACAGACCCAGGATGACCCCGCATTGAACCGCGGGGTGTTTCAGGTAGCGATCCAGCACCAAAAAAATGATGCTGACCACTAAGATGCAGGTTAGAAACCAGATCGGATTATTTCCCCCGTTGTCCGCGGAACCTGTCAGGAGCGACTGAAGCTTCGGCAAATGGGTAGAGACACTTTCCAGGCGCCGGTCCAGCAGCATTTGAACCAAATAGAACATCCAGGACAATGCCGAAAACGTCAGGTACGGAATGTATAAAGCATTGATTTTAGAGAGGACGAATTGCCGGAAAGGTTTATCCTTATGAACGAATCCCGATAGGAAGAAGAACAAGGGCATGTGAAAAGAGTAAATGTAAATTGACCGCGGGGTCATCGTATGCCCCCACACCACCAGGAAAATGCCGAACCCTTTTAATAGATCGACGAAGTCAAAATGAGTATTCTTCGTTTGACTCACGTTAGAATTGTTCATGGCCTGCTATCACATTCAAAAAAGAATAGAATATATCCTCCGATTCCAAGTATGGTTTCATCATAAACCGGAGAATTTGACCTGTCAAACCCAATGCCTGAAGTGTTACATATCTTTAATTTTCAATGCCCGCCTCTAGCCCCATTGGGACGGACCGTGCCGGCAGTCAACGACGGAAGAAACGTCACAGTCGGATCGGAATCATAACGTGCTTCATTTTGCCACAAAAAAAACTTAAGTAGCAATTACTTAAGTTTTTTCTTGTATCCAAGACACCGTTGCCTCAGTTTTGACACCTATCTCTCGATAGGTGGGTGATCGCACAATTACTTCTTCCCTCTCCTCGGTTGTAGAGCCCGGAATCCGTAATTAAATATAAATCTCCCGTTTTTATAATGTAGGTTCAAAATTGAAGCTGACGAATACCTCAGAAAATTCATTTCCGTTCGACTCTTAATATATTACATAATGATCAGCCAACTGGCAACCGGAAAATTATGCCATCAAACTTGCTTGCGATCAGGGATGCCTTTGGGCTAAGGTTCCCATCCTATCAGAATGGATAACGGGCATTTGCCAAAACTTGTACTTTGACGCAACTTATTTCCCTTGCTATAATGACCTTCGCGGTTGAATACGGCACTTTTCTACAACTTTTTGGGAAAAACCGGCCTGTTTAACAACCAGGGAATCTTTTAGGTTAAGCGTTACGGTCGTATGTGTTGCAATGATGTTTTTGGATAATTTAAAACCTATCTCCTTAACTTAAATTGATAAGTGTAAAAAAGAAGATTTTCATACGGAAAGGAGCTATAACAATGAAAAAAGCGATGCTCATCATCGGAGCAACGCTCCTCATGTTATCATCCGGCGCTGCTTCTGTTCAAGCGATAGCGCACCATCAGATCCAAGGCGGGGAATCCTTATATTGGATTGCCCTTAGAAACCGAATCACGGTCTATGAATTGAAACAGGCCAATGGACTCAAAGGCGACCTGATTTACCCCGGAGAGAGATTGCTCATTCCGGTGCAGAAATCGAAAGTTTCACCAACCGCAATTGACACTCGTGACCTGACCTTGTTGGCCAGACTCATTACAGCCGAGGCGGGTGGCGAGCCTTTTGAAGGAAAAGTCGCCGTGGCGTCAGTGATCCTGAATCGTATCCACGATGCCAGATTCCCGGACAGCATCACCGGAAATGTTTTTAAACCGCTACAGTTTGAATCAGTTTCCAATGGCCTGATCTGGGCTGAGCCGGTCGCCGATTCGTATCATGCGGCCCAAGTGGCACTGCGTGGCTGGGACCCGACGGGCGGAGCGAAGTTTTTCTTTAATCCGGCCAAACTGAATGGTCCTTCATGGGTTTGGACCCGGACCATCGTCGATCGCATCGGGAATCATGTTTTTGCAATCTAGGCATTTTTCACTCCTCTCTATCAGGCGAGTTGGGCTGTTATGGCTCAACTTGCTTGTATCTTTTGGATACAGGTTCATGTTTTCATGGGAATACGGGTAAATTAAATCATCCGTTGGTGAAATGAACCCGGCTTCACACTGTACTTTAGGAAGAGGAAAAACCGGTTGGATAAAGAATATTCCCTTGATAAATCCTTGCCGCTCACCTGCCAATGAAAAGATTAAAAAGGAGATTCACCGATGAATGCCGTTCACACTTGTACCCAAATCCATCATGAAGCCCAACTCAACGAAGTCCTCGCGGCCCATGAACGAGTAGCCGTGCTTTTTTCCGCCACTTGGTGCCCGTTTTGCATCGCCTTTTTCCCAGTCTTTGATAGACATTGCGGCGCGAACGAGCAGGTTTTTCCTTGTGTACTCATTGACGACCGGGAGATTCTAATGGGCCACTATGACGTAACGGTCGTCCCGTCCGTCCTTTATTTTGTCAAAGGAAAACTAACCAAACGTCTCGATGGCCGTCTCGGAGTCGGGCTGACCGAAAGCCAGTTGCAGAATTTTATGAGCAGCTTGGGATAGGGGAATGCCCGGATGTGAGAGGAGCCATGGTGCTAGTTTCAATTCTTTTTGAGATACAACCATGCTGCGCGTTTTCGAAAAGATTCTTCCTCCCTGTCATAAAATTGTATTTTTTACGACCAAAAAACCACCGCGTTCTTTCTACGGTGGTTTCGAAATTTGACTACTCTGAAAGAAAGCTTGTTTTACTTACCCTCAAGAACATCCCCGGCAGCCGCCACGGCCTTAATAGTGATTCCGCCGCGCGGTTTTTGGCTGACCGTAACCCGGCACCAATGAGGTTTACAGGCTTCATAAACGTCCTGGGCGATCTGTCCGGCCAGTGCCTCGCAGAATGCTCCATCCTGCCGGAAACTCCAGAGATAAAGCTTGAGGCTTTTGCTCTCGATACAAAACTGATCCGGCTCGAACTCGATGGTTACTGTTTCCCAGTCGGGCTGGCCGGTAATCGGGCAGAGGCTGGTCACCTCATCGCTTTCAAGGATCACTGTTTGGACCCCGGGCGGTTTAGGGAAAGTCTCCAGGCGACGCGAAGGTTCACGGACTACTTTTCCCAAAGCCTCAAATGTCAAATCATTAGGGTTCATGGCGCACCTCCAACGAAAAAGGGTTATAGCTGACGCTGTCATCGAAAACATCCAAACCTTCGTGGCGCTTTACTCGATTGACGGCCCAGTAAGTCAAAGGCGTTGCTAACGCTTCATAGCAGACTTTCCAGAGATATTGGGCTAAAATCATTGTGCCCAAAACCGGTGGCGGCATCAATCCCCAAAAAGCAATGGTAATAAAGACCAAAGTATCGATACCTTCGCCCACTGCCGTTGATCCGAGAGTCCGCATCCAAAGCCGGCGCCCGCGGGTCAGTCGCTTCATTTTTGATAAGACAACCGAGTTGGCAAATTCCCCTCCCCAATAACCGAGCAGGGACGCCAGCACCAGTCGCGGTGCAAAACCTAAAACTGTTTGGTAGGCGGCTTGATCCTTCCAAAAGGCCGGATGCGGCAGTACGACGGTCAGCATGAAGACGGCCGCCATCAATAAATTGGCGAAGAAGCCGCACCAAATCGCGAGGCGTGCCCGTTCGAAACCATACACTTCGGTCAAAATGTCACCGAAAATATAGGTGATCGGGAACAGAATCACCGCGGCAGGCAATGGGATGCCAAAAACAGTAATCAGTTTTCCGGCGATAATGTTGGAGAGGATCAGGCAGGTCACAAAGGTACTTGTCAATAAAAGAAATAACGGGGAGATCGCGGGAATCTTTCGAGTGCTCATGATTACATTCCTCCAGTTTTGTTAAGGCGGGTTAACTGCAGCAACCGCCAGATATCCTTTCGAGACTCTTCGGATGGGATAAGATCATTCTACGCGGATAACGTTCAAATTATCAGCAGGATTGAAAAACGGTCTTCGTAATTTTAAATACCCAGGCTTGCTGGTTATTTCAAGGTATAATAAGCCATTCCAACGGTTCCCGGTCCGACATGGAGGCCAATGACCGGTCCGATCGGACAGATCGGTACTACAACCTGCAAGGCTTCTTTTAAAATATCGGCAATATGCAACGCTTCGATCTCGTTATTAATATGGTGAACCACGACATCACCCAATCCCTTGGTGCGCACATCTTCCAGCAGGATTTTGATCATGGTCTCCATCGCCCGGCCCTTGGTGCGGACCTTTTCCAAAACCGCCGCTTTACCCTCAATCACGGTAAGGATCGGTTTAATCTGCAATAGGGATCCCAATAACGCACTGGCGCCACCGATACGCCCCCCTTTGCGAAGATATTCAAGAACTTCCGGAGCGAAAATGAGACGGCTTCTTTCCAGGACACGTTTCACGCGTTCAATCACAGCCACAAATAATTCCCCCGCTTTGGCGGCTTTGGCGGCTGCTAAAACCGCCAGCCCCATCTCCATGGCGGCGGTGCGTGAATCGATCATCTCAACTTGAGCCTCCGGATATTGTTCCAGCAATTGGTCCCGGACCAACAACGCTGAATTATAGGTCCCGCTCAGTTCGGCCGAGAGGAAAACTCCAATCACCGGGCGCCCTTCCCGAATCGGTGCGACAAACGCTTCATAAAGTTCCTGCAGCGATGGTTGCGATGAAGTAGGAATTCGGGAACTTTCCGCCATCTTCCGATAGAAAGTATCGTTGTCGAGCGCTTCTTCCCGAAAAGACTCCGTTTCAAAAGTTACACTCAGTGAAACGACCTTGATTCCGTATTCTTCCCGCAAATCCTGGGGAAGATAGGAAGTACTATCGGTAATGATTTGAACAGTCATTCACTCGTCTCCTTTATCTGAACGGATATCTGAACGGATTGTTTGATGCAATGGTTATAAAAAATATTTGGCTGTTGTGAATGCAAACTATTCTTATTATATCGGATTCCGAATGAAATGGAAGCTTTTTTTTGCAAATTTGCCATTTTGAATATTTTGCCAAATAAATTTGGGGTTGTGGGCGATCGATTAGAATTGAATGCGCTAAATTGAAAGCCGCCATGCATAGATACATAGCGGCGTTTTGAATGAAAATTGCTGGAATTACAAACTCATTTTACCGGAAAATTTAGCGAATGGACTCACTTCACGGTAACTTTAAAGCTTTTTCTCTCCTTCAGCCCCAGGACGGGATCTTCAATGGAAATGATCGCGGTATACGTTCCCGGCTTTTCGAAGACATGTTGCAGATCGGGGGTCGTCGCCTGGGTGCCGTCGCCGAAATCCCATAAGTATTTGAGGACAGGACTCGTCTCCCCTTCCTTGTCCCCCCAGGCTCTGCATTGTACTGTGAACGGCGCTTTTCCGGAAGTCGGTTGCAGTGAAGCCGTCAACCGTAATTTCGGCATCTTCGTGACGATCTGCAGGGAGGTCTCGGCCTTGTTCTCCGGATGCAACCGGTCTTGAACCACCAGCTTTACCGTGAAGGTTCCTTCCCGGGTATAGGTATGGCTGGGATTCTGATCGAAACTGGTGGCTCCATCGCCAAAGTCCCAACGATAAAGCGGTTCACTGGGCGAGCCGGTAATACTCGTTTGCGCCGCGAAATTGACCTTGAACGGAATCAAACCATTGTCAGTGCTGGCTGTGGCCACTGGTTTTAACTGAGGAGCCTCCGCTTTTATTTTAATAACGGCTGAAGATAAATTCCCGGGATGCAAACGGTCGGAAACTACCAACAGGACATCGTATTCGCCGGCTTCTTTAAAGATGTGAACCGGTTTGGCCTGGTCCGAATATTGCCCGTCCCCGAAATCCCAATGGACAGCGATATCACTGGGCGAACCCTTGACTTCCAAACCGGCATCAAACGCCACGGTCAGCGGAATCACCCCGGTATTGATAGACGCTTTGGGACTGAGACCAATCTGGGGCGGCAGCGCCTTTACCCAAATCGTTTCGTCCGGGATGGGCAGCTTGGGATGGAGCTTATCCACAGTATGTAACACGATTTTGTAATCGCCCGGTTCGGTAAAGGTGTGCTGGAATGTCGCATCTGCGACGAGCTCCCCTGCAATATCCCAAGTGTATTGCAAATCCGTCGGGTTCCCCGTAATCTGCGGGTTTACATTGCCGGTGACCTCCAGCGGGACAGGGCCGGTGGTTAGCGGCGCCACGATTGGATTCGGCCGGATATTCAAAGGAGCAGCCTCAACTAACCAGGATTTTCGATACGTATATTGATCCACTGCCGCAGTCAATGTCAAGAAGTACTTTCCGGGTTGGGTGTAGGTATAGCTCGTTTGCGGGCCTTCCAGAATCGTTCCGTTTCCAAAATCCCAGGTGTAATTGGCCTTTTGGCCGTAATTGACCACCGCGTTTACTTCGGCGTTTACCTGCAACTCCACCGTTCCTTGCAACGGACTAACCTTCGGATTCATCGCAACCAAAGAAGGGACTTCCAGATCAAAATAGAACTTTCGGCTGTTTGCCCCACCCTTGGCTTCGAGGATCACTGGCATTTTCCCGGCTCTATCGAATTGGATTGTAACCGGATTGCCGCTACTCGGTTGCCGGCCGGTCCAAAACCAAGTCCAATCGGTGAAACCGTCCGGGCCGGAAGCTTCGAAGCGGAACGTATAGGGTTGATCCCCTTGCGTGTAACGAACCACGGCTTCAGTATATTGTAACTTTGCCTGTACTTCGGCACCGCTTTTGCTGAAAAAATTCGAATACTCTCCCGCCGATAACAACACTTTGTAACGGGTTCCTTTTGGAACGATTAAACTGCCATTTCCGGTGAAGAGTCGCCGGACTAGCGTCTTCTCGGTGGCACCCGGTTCGATAATGGCGAAATACGCCGCATCTTTCTCTGAAACCAGACTTTTTTTGGTGATGGTCAGGTCCCAGCTGAATAACGAATCGAAATCAAGGGGCTCTGCAGGAATCCACAATTCGGTTTTTTGTCCGGCTTCCGAGGCAGCTGCTTCAATGCTCCGTGAGATCTGGATGACATTGGGATCGCCACTAAAGGCGGTGGCAATCTGAAGCGAGCTACAAAGAAGAATAACCATCAGGAATAGGTAAAGCCGTTTCATATTAACCTCCTCGTCTTAATTTTTGATGAAGGAACCGCTGTCTTCAGATATCTTCAACAAAGAAACGGGTTTCCCTCTCGCAAATCTTGGAACTTTCACTCCTTTAAAATTGCAATACGGATCCGGAGAAATTTTTTTCGATTCCGCAAATTGATTTTTTGATGTGGAGAATTGAATTTTTCATCTCAAGAATTGAACTTTTGAACGGAAAAATTAAAATATTGACCAGAAGAATCGGATTTTCCAGCTGAAGAATTAAATTTTCTATTTCAAAAATCGAATAATCGATCTTGCAAATTAAATTTAAGAGATCAATAATGAAAATTTTGAACGAAAAATGATGAAATGAAAATAATTTGTGGAAACGCGACAATCGCTATTCCAATTTACCATCAAGAGCTCATACTATAAATGTTGCAAGCTGTAACCTTATGGGGCCCCAAACTAATACCGGTCCCCCATCCCCGATAACGTTTCTGAAGCCTTCCGGTATCTTTTTTGAGGTTTGAAAGTTTGGGGTTTTGACAAGACCTTCGTTTTCTCTCAAGGGGGTCATGTGGCAGGACGCGCAGGCAAAGGCGGGCGAAAACAATCGCTGGTATTATTTTCGGCTGAAATATCCCGGTTATTGGTAACCGTCAATCCAGGGGTCACACCCTCCAGGGCAAGAGATTTTCGACGCGCGCGCCGTTTGGAGCCTGGGTGAAAACTTTTGTGGTATTCAAAAGGCACAAGTCCATTTTCCTTGGCGGAAACAATGAGGCTGTAATAGACCGCACTAGCCCTCGCACCGTTGGGCGTGTTGGAAAACAGCCAGTTCTTACGGCCCATAACAAAGGGACGAATCGAGTTTTCCGCGCGGTTGTTACTGATTTGAAGCCGTCCGTCCAGCAGGTACCGTTCAAGATATTCCCGCTGCGACGCCGCATAATACGCCGCCTTGCCCATAAGGGTTTTGGGCAAGACGCGGAGCGACCCAACCCACGTGTAAAATTCCTCAACCAGTGGCTTGCTTAACCGTTCGCGCTCTTTGAGACGTTCTTCAGGAGACAGCAAGGCGAACCGTTTCTCCAAATCAAACAGTTGATCACAATAGGCGACCCCTTTGGCGGCGTCGGACGAACCCCGTTTATCTTTCGGTAGTGTTTGCAGTATTTCGTCAAATTTCCGGCGCAGATGCGCCCAACAACCTACAACGGCAATCCCAGCGGGTAGCTTGTGGTAGCCTTCATAGCCGTCGGCATGGAGAAAACCGGAAAAATTTTTTAAAAATGTTTCCGGGTGGATATGTCTTCGGTCTGGCTGGTAGTCATACAGCACAATCTGGCGCTCCGCCACGCCGCTAGTACGGTAGAGCCACATGTAGCTCTTGCTCTGGGCAGGTTTGCCATCCTCATGCAGTACCTGAAGCTTGGTTTCGTCCGCATGAATGACTTGCTGCCCACATAATTGCCGCTTCATCTGTTTGTATATTGGCTCCAGCCAGTCCTCACAGGCTTTGATAAGCCAGTTGGACATGGTTTGGCGGGAAAGCAAAATGCCGTTTAGCGCCCATTCCTGTTCCTGACGGTACAACGGGCTACCCATCACAAATTTCTGGGTGGCGATGTGAGCGATCGATTCAGGTGAAGCGAACCCACCCTTGATGACGGGTTCAGGCATATCCGCCTTGACAATCGGCACTCGCTCGGAGAAACCCTCACAGCGGCGGCAGGCATAGACGTGCCGCACATGACGGACAATAACCGCCTGCGCCGGGATGATTTTAAGTTCTTCGCGGGTATCTTCGCCCATTTTATGCAGGGTGCAACCGCAGTCCGGACAGGCGCGTTTTTCTTCCGACAGTCCGTGTTCGATGATCTCGACCGGTAAATCCTCCGGCAGTTTGTCGGTGATTAGGCGGGTTTTCTTACGGTAATGCGCCCTAACCTCGGTGATTTCCGGCTCCGGTGCGGTCAAATTCGCAGACTGCTCCGCCTCGTTGAATAGGTAAAGCTGATCAAGATGGGTTTGTTCGCTTTTGGCGCCGAATTGTTGATGCTTTGCAAGGCGAAACTGTTCCATAAGCCACTGGACTTGATCCCGTAGCTGCTCGTTTTCCGCCTTTAATGCTTCATTGGTTTTGAGTAAATTTTCTATCGAAATCTCTGGCGTTTCCATACGTTCATTATACCGGGAAACCCGCATGAAATCAACGAAATCAGGCATTTTACCCCTGATATGCTATGAAATTTTACGCTCGAAAAGCTCGCTGCGGCGTAGCTTTTTTTCCAGCTTTGCGCCGTCAATCAGGCAGGATAATTCAGCGCTGTTCAAGACCATGGTGGCCTCATTGTCTGATGCAGGCCAGCGGAAATGCCCGCGCTCCAGCCTCTTGAAATACAGCCAGAAGCCATCGCCGTCCCATTCCAGTATTTT
>NZ_SLUN01000037.1 GCF_004340685.1 Hydrogenispora ethanolica
AAAGTAAAACCCGACTTAGAAGTTTCTAAATCGGGTTTTTGTGTTTAGCATTTTGTGGGCGTGCACTGAAAATTTAAACCTTTTTCAGCGGCCTCCCTTATCGTCCCGGTTTTTTGTTTTGAAGATTCAAGACGAAATCTGACATCCATGGGAATTGTCTAAGTGTATTTTGTATTCACGGGGCTTTTTTCGAAAAATTAACCTTAACTAGAAGGAAAAACAAAAGTTTTGACGTAACTTATATGTTATATCTGATGTGAAAAGGATTTTTTTATCCGGCATTTCAGAGTGTTCCAATCAAGTTATTTACATAGATCTCTCGTTTAGACGGGATGAAAGGTGACGCGGAAGATGATTCGATTAGAAGGGGTACATAAACATTTTGGCCATCTTCATGTCTTGAAAGATATCAACCTTCAGGTAGCTTCCGGAGAAAAAGTGGTCGTAATCGGTCCCAGCGGCTCGGGCAAGAGTACCTTGATCCGCTGTATCAACCTTTTGGAAAAACCGAGCCATGGCCGGGTGGTGGTGGATGGCGTGGAGATCACCGCGCATAAAGCCCAGGTCCAAAAGGTCCGGCAATCGGTGGGGATGGTCTTCCAACAATTCAATCTCTACCCCCACAAGACGGTGTTGGAGAACCTGACGTTGGCCCCGGTTCTGATTCAGAAGGTTCCTCAGAAAGAGGCGGAGGAGACCGGCATGGCCTATTTGGAACGGGTCGGAATGAAGGAAAAAGCCAACGCCTATCCTTCCCAGCTTTCGGGAGGACAGCAGCAGCGGGTGGCGATCGCCCGGGCGCTCAATATGCACCCCAAGATCATGCTCTTCGATGAACCGACTTCGGCCTTGGATCCGGAGATGATCCAGGAAGTGCTGGACGTCATGACCGGCTTGGCCCATGAGGGAATCACCATGGTGGTGGTGACCCATGAGATGGGTTTCGCCCGGAATGTGGCGGACCGGGTCATCTTCATGGATGAAGGGGTGGTTTTGGAGGAAGGTTCTCCGGAGCATTTCTTCAACAATCCCACCCAGGAGCGGACCAAACAGTTCCTCAGCAGGATACTGCGTTAAGCCGGTCTTACTTCAATGAAGCTGTTAAGGGTTTTCCAATACAGAGAATTGCATAATTACCTTAACGAACCCTGTGGCCACAATATATAGTGCAAAACCCGGACATATCTATCAATATATTGTGGACTAAAGAATATTTTATAAATTATGCAATTCTCTCAATAAACAAGACTAAAGTTATAAGGAGGAACCGGTATGAAAAAATGGATGGTTATTTTGGGTTGTCTGGTGCTGTACGCTACACTCCTGTTGGTACCCTGCGGAGCGGCCTCTCAGGACACTCCGGATATCAAGGCGATTAAGGACCGGGGCGTGCTGAAAGTCGGAGTCAAGGTGGACGTGCCCAAGTTTGGCTACAAGGATCCGAAAAGCGGCAAGATCGACGGCTTTGAGGTGGATATCGCCAAGGCGCTTGCCAAAAAGATCTTGGGCAAAGCCAATAGGCTCGAGTTGCAGGGCGTAACCGCCAAAACCCGGGGCCCGTTGCTCGACAACGGCGAGGTGGATCTGGTTATCGCCACCTTTACCATCACCGAAGAGCGCAAGAAAAGCTATAACTTCTCTCAACCCTATTTCGTTGACGGTGTCGGCCTGATGGTCAAAAAATCGGCCAAGATCAAGAGCCTGAAAGATCTGAACGGCAAGAAGATCGGCGTCGCCCAGAGCGCCACCAGCCGCAAGGCCGTTCAGGAAGAAGCCGATAAGCTCGGTGTCAAAATCGAATTTTTGGAATTCGCGACCTATCCCGAGATCAAAGCGGCACTCGACTCCGGCCGGGTGGACTGCTTCTCGGTGGATACCTCGATCCTCGGGGGCTATATGGACCGGACCACCCTGCTGTTGCCGGAGCGTTTCAGCCCGCAGGATTACGGCGTAGCTTCCAAATTGGGCAATGACGGTTTGGCGGCTCTGGTCAATGAAACCATCGCCGCTATGCAGAAATCCGGTCAACTCGATAAATTGATCAAGAAATGGAAGCTCAAATAAGATGGTAGGTCCATTCGCCTGGTTCAAGTGGGAAGCTTTATTCAAAGAATGGCATGTCTTTGCCGAAGGTCTCGGCACGACCGCCCTAGTGGCCATCCTGGCCCTAGGGCTGGCCCTTGCATTAGGTATTGTTTTTGGCGCGTTCAGTACTTCCCACTGGAAGAGCATGCGAATCATTGCCCGGTGGTATGTGGAACTGATTCAAAACACGCCTTTGGTTATCCAGGTATTTATCCTGTATAACGCTCTGCCTCATCTGGGGATCAATTTGCCGACCATGGCCGTGGGCGTGCTGGGAGTCGGCGGTTACCATGGAGCCTATATCGCGGAAGTGATCCGGGCCGGGATCCAAGCGATTCCCAAGGGACAGAAGGAGGCCGCCTATTCCCAGGGTTTCTCCTATTGGGAGGCGATGCGGTACGTCATTCTGCCTCAGGCCAAAAAGGTGGTCTTTCCGCCGTTGACTAATCAAGCGGTCTATTTGATCAAAAACACTTCGGTCATGGCGATGATCGCCGGCGGCGATCTGATGTACCGGGCCGATTCCTGGTCGAGCAACAACCTGTATTACGGGCCGGCGTATGTAATTACCGGACTGTTGTACCTCTGTCTCTGCTTGCCCCTGGCCCGCTATGCGCGGCATCTTGAGCAAAAAGCGGAGGTGGCGGCATGATGCAGGGACTTTTAACACCTCAGAACCTGCTCTTTTTGGCGCAGGGACTCTGGGTCACGCTGGAGATCGCCATCACCACCATTTTCTTCAGTTCCATCTTTGGGACGGTTTTGGGGGTGGCCCGCTACTCCAAGCACAAGATTCTCGGCAAGGCCGCCGGGCTCTACATTGAAGTGATCCGCAATATTCCCAACCTGCTGTTTATTCTGGCGATCCGGTTTATGACGCCGCTCAAGCCAGTCCATTCGGGCATTGTGGCGATGACGATCTTCACGACGGTCGCGATAGCCGAGATCGTCCGGGGCGGCCTCAACTCCATCGCCGGCGGGCAATGGGAGGCCGCACGTTCCCAGGGATTCGGGTATTTTCAGACTTTGGTCCATATTATCTTGCCGCAGGCGTTCCGGAATATTATCCCGCCGCTGGTCTCCCAGTTCATTACGGTTATTAAGGACACTTCTTTCGTCTGGGCGGTGGCCACGGAGGAGCTGACGGGCAAGGGAATGATCCTGATGGGGCAGTATGGCCAGACGGTGCAGGTTTTTACGATCTTCGGCATCATTGCCATCACCTATTTCGCATTGAATTATACGCTCTCCATCCTCGCCCGCAAGCAGCAAAAGCGAATGATTCACCAGGGACGCTGAGCGGGAACGAAGAAAGGCGTGAAACGATAACCTACGCGGTATTTAAAAGCGTTGTGATAAACCCTGTCCGAAGGTCAGGGTGAACACAAAAGCTCAGGGAAGCAAGGGATAAAGTCGTTTAAAAATTTTTTGGAAGGCGAATTGATTGGAAAAAGACTTTATCACATGGCTTTCAAAAGAGGGGCTCTTCCCGGTGTCGGAGGAGCCCTTTTCGTTTTTAGGACAGCGCTTGGGCGGGCCCGGGCCCTGAAGCCCACCGCGAAGCGAAGAGACGTTTTTGGGAATCGGGCGAATCTCTCATGTTATCAAAACAGAATTTCTTCAAACACTATCATTTTATCTTACGTTTCAATCTACTATGCGCCGAGGCATACATAAGATAAAACGGGAGGTGATGATCGATGATTTTGAGTTTCAGTTCCACCGTTCTCGCCGTCAATGCGACGGTTTTGAGCATCGTCAACCTGGCGCAATCGGTGGCGGCGCTGTTGGGAAATCTTGCGGCTTTTAATAGCACGTATGCTTCGACGCTGATCGCGACGATCGAGTTGATCAAGGCCGATGTGGCGGCTTTGCCGTTGACAACCGCGCAACAGAACGAGATCATCATTGTGCTGAATGAAGCAGAAAATATCATTAATACCGCCAATGCCGCCGGCGCGATCACCATCGAACAGATCAATTCCATCCTCAACCTGTTACAATTGGCAATTCAAAAGATCAATGTCTTTATCGCCCCGTTCTTCTTCGGCCCTTTGCAAAAGGGTTGTTTTAGAGGACCGAAGCAGACCTTCAGTTGTAACAGTTGCCGAAGCACCAGCTGCTGCTGTTAGTGATGATTTCATCAGCCTCCGTCCATCCGGCGGAGGCTGATTGCTGAGGGAAAAGCGACGGCGCCGCCCGTGAATCCTACGACACGGTCCGGCTGCCACGCCAGAGCGGGGAGACCCGGATATGCAATTCTCGGATAGTATGAAAACAGAATTTCTTCTTACACAATCACTTTATCTTACGTTTCAATCTCCTATGCGTCGAAGCGCTCATACGATAAATGGGAGGTGAGGTTCATGAGTAGTTGTTGTTCTTCAACGGTTTTTACGAGTGCCGGCTCGGCTGTGCTCGCCGTGAATAGGACGATCCAGGCCATTGTCAACCTCTCGCAATCTGTGGCGGCGCTGCTGGGAAATCCCGCCGCCTATAATAGCACCTATGCGGCAGCCATCACCAACACCATTGAATTCATTAAGTTGGACGTGGCGGGATTGACCAGCTTGACGACAGTGCAGCGGAACGAGGTCATCAATGTCCTGAATCAGGCTGAAGCCATTAATAACAGCGCCAGTGCAGCGGGCGTGATTACAGTCCAGCAGATCAATTCCATCCTCGCCCTTTTGGAATTGGCAGTTCTCAAGCTACGGGCCTTCAGCTTTTTGACCGCGATCTTTCCGTTTTTGCAGAGAGACTGTTGCGGTACATCCAATCTGCGCAGCCGCTGCGGTTGCTGTTAGGAGATGATACGTACCGGCGCTCCGGGCGTCGGAACCGCTTGGGACGGGTGTTTTTGGATCTTCGATGAAAGCTTTTGTGACAGTAACGGCATGACTTGTAACCCATGTAACCCCGGTTCGGACAATACGATGGTTGCATTTAGCCTCCGAGTTTCGCTCGGAGGTTTTTTTAGGTGTCCAAAGTTTTCGAAAAAAACTTGCTCTACCCGGGTACGGTGAATATTGCACGGACGGGGCGGATGCGGTAGGATAAATAAAACCGAACCGCGCGAGGGAGAAAATCATGAACGAAGTGTTGCTGAAACTGGAGAAACTGGGTCTTTCCCCGTACGAGGCCAAGGCTTACATTGCCCTGACGCAGCGGCATCCGGCCAACGGCTATGAGATCAGCAAACTGGCCCGGATCCCGCCCTCCAAGATCTATGAGACCCTCAGCAAGTTGAAGCATAAAGGCATGGTCATCGTCGATGAGCAGATCGAACCGGTGCAGTATTATCCCATTCCTCACGAAAAGTTGCTGCACCAGCTGCGCCAGGATTATGTGGCGACCATCGACGAGCTCGGAGCCGAGCTGCGGCAGATTCAGCCGTTGCCCCAGATCGATCTGGCCTGGAATCTCATGGGTTATCCGGCGGTCCTCGACAAGCTTCACCAGTTGATCGAGAATGCCGCCGAGTTACTGATGGTTTCGCTATGGCCCGCGGAGTACCGGCTGCTGGAAGCGGCGCTGGACACCGCCGAGGCGCGCGGCGTCCGGGTCATCGCCGGCATCTTTGGCGAGTGCGGCCCGGCCCGCCCCAACCGGATCAATCTCGAAAACTGCGGCGCGACCTCTTCCAAACGGCTGGGTTCCCACCTGACGGTGGTGGTGGCGGACTCCGCCGAAGTGGTCATTGCCGAGATCGCGGACCCCGGGGATAGCATGGGCATCTGGACGGCCACGCCCGGGGTGGTGCTGGTGGCCAAGGAGTATATCAAGCACGATCTCTGGGGCAGGGTCCTCATCAATGCGCTCGGCGAGTCCGCCTTCCAAAAGCTCTGCGGGGATGACGCCTTGCTGGCGTTTTTAATCGAAAACCGATAAGGAGGAGATATTGTGGTTAATCTGGTGATTACTGCCAAGGAAGTGAAGGGGCATTGCTCGGCCGGGATCCGCGCAGGGGACCGGGTGGTGTTGCGGGGCGCCAATATCGCGTTGGATGAATCCGACAAGGTTTGCGGTTTTGCCTTTGCCAGTCTCTATCCGGTGATCATGGCCGCCCGGCTGGGCCATGACCTCAAAGACCTGGGCCTGAGCGAGCGGTTGGTCCAATGCATCGATCCCGGACCGCCCCATAGCGCCGGCGGCACGGTGCTATTCGAGATCAAGGCCTTGACCGAGACATGAGCGGGCCGCCGATTTTGCGGAAAACGGGAAAACCGCATGATTACCTGATTCATCTGGAACTGCTATGGGTGGTGGCGCTCTGGGCCGGGACGTTTGTCGCCACCAAGATGGTGCTGGCCCAGATCCCGCCGGCCGCTTCGGCGCTGCTGCGCTATGTGATCGCCGCCGCCATCCTCGTCGGCTTCAACCTGCGAAACCGGGAAAGGGTGGCGCGCGAGGATTATCCGGTCTTCCTGGGATTGGGTCTGACCGGGGTCACTCTCTACTATCTGTTGCAGCATTATGGGATCGGCTTGACCACGGCCTCCGATGCGGCGGTCCTGATCAGCCTGTCGCCCGTTTTTATCGGCATCATCTCCTGGCTCTGGCTGGGAGAAAAACTCAAAGCCAGCGGCGGAACCGGCTTGGTCCTGGCCCTCGCCGGAGCGATCCTGGTGATCGGCAATGGCAAGGCGCTGGGGAGCCAGCCTCCGGCGCGGCTCTGGGGGAATTGCCTGATCCTTCTGACCGCGGTCTCCTGGGCGGTGTACAGCGTCTGGGGCAAACGGATGCTCGTCAAGTACCAACCGCTGACCCTCATCACCGCTACGACAATCATCGGCGCTGTCTTGCTGGTGCCTTTCGCTCTGCCGGAACTGTCCTCGCTGCGGCCGGCCCAGTGGACTTGGCTGACGTGGCTGAATCTGCTGTATCTGGGCGGCGCGGCTTCGGTATACGGGTATCTGGCCTGGTACCGGGGTTTGGAGCGTTTGCCCGCGGTGACGGTGGGAAGCTACCTGTACTTCCGGCCGTTGCTGACCGGATGGATCGCCGCCGTCGTCCTTCATGAGCGGATCGGCCTGTCGGTGGTCGCCGGGGCCGTCCTCATCATTCTCGGAACCTATCTGACCACCAAGTGAGAGAATACGCCCTGCCAAGGACCGAAAACGCCCTTCCCGAAACGGTGGGCGTTTTCTCTTTGGGCGTCCAGCAAGGGAGAAACCCCAAAGTGAGAGCATCCTCGGGACGGGGAGCGGCCACTCGCCGGGAGGCGTGGGCAATTGCAAAAAAAATTGTTCAGAAAAAACATTGACAAGCATTGGCAAAAGGATATATATATATAATATATGGTACTAGCAAAACCAAATCAGTACCGGAGAAACGAGAGGTTTTAATGCTCGAACGGATTAAGGCGGCCGCAATTGAGGAGATGATTGAGCGCGGCCTCAAATTTACCATGAGTGATCTGGCCGCGCGATTGGCGGTCAGCAAACGGACTTTGTATGAATTTTTTCCTTCCAAGGAAGTGTTGGTGGAGACGATTATCGATGATGAACTGAATGGTGCGATTCAGGAACACATCAATATCATTAATGCCACGAATCTGAGTTTTTATCAAAAGTTTAAATTAATGCAGACCTTCATTCCGAAAATATTAGGAAGATTCAACGCTACCAGTGAGCGGCGGCTGGTCGAGGATATCCGGCGCTATATGCCGGAAACCTGGGCGAAGACCAAACGGGCTCAAGAGGAGCAGTGGAAACTTTTTCAAGAATTTTTGCAAGAAGGCATCAATGACGGCTATATCCGTCCCGTCAATTTGGCCGTCGTCCAAAAGATGATCAGCGGAGCGCTCGAAGAAATGTTGAACGAGCGGTTTTTGGCGGAAAACGATATGACCATTAGTGAGGTTTACGCGCAATTAAACGAGATTATCATGGTGGGCATGGTGAATCCGAACAAAATCATCCAAACCGCTCAATTATAATCAAACCGGAAAGAAAGGGGTTTTTATTGCTGGTACCAAGAAAACCATCACAGTACCGTTTGATCTTATAGCATAATAAAGGAGGCTAATTATGACATAATTTATGGAATTTTATAGAAATATATAAATCTTTATTTGTTTTTGTAAAACCATCAATACTATTACAGTACCAATGGATTATCGGGCATTTGGAAAGCGAGCGATGAGCGATGAAAAACAAAAGAATAATATATTCCGCGTTGGTGCTGGGAGTTCTCTTGCTCTGCGTCGTTGCGGGATGGGCTGTCAAAGGAAATTTTCAATCCCAACCAACTCCTCAAGAGATTCCCCTGGTGCGTACCGCTACCGTTAAACTGACCGGAGCGGGAGAAGAACTTAGCTATTCGGGAAAGGTGAGAGGGCGTTATGAAAGCCAGCTGGCTTTCCAGGTTAACGGGAAGATCATCAAACGTGACGTGGAACTGGGCAGTACGGTAAAAACCGGCCAGATCCTGATGCAGTTGGACCCCATCGATATTCAGCAGGGAGTGAACAGCGCCAAAGCGCAACTGGCCTCGGCCGAATCCCAGTTTCAACTCGCCAAGGACAATCTGGACCGTTTTCAGAAGCTGTATACGGATCGCCTGCTCAGCAAGGCGGAATTCGACAACTATCGCAATGCCTATGAAATGGCCACCGCCGGGCTAAATCAGGCGCGCGCGCAATATACGGATGCTTCCAATAAATATAACTATTGTTTCTTATCCGCGAACGCGTCCGGCGTGATCGCGGCCGTGAATGCCGAAGTCGGTCAGGTCATCGGGGCCGGCCAGCCGGTGGTTACGCTGATACGGGACGGCGAAAAGGAGCTCGAGATTCAGGTGCCGGAAAACCGACTGGAGGAAATACGCGACGCCAAGCGGCTGGAGGTCACCTTTTGGGCGCTCTCCAATGTAAAGATAACCGGGAAGATTCGGGAAGTGGCGCCGATGGCCGACCCAGCCTCGGGTACCTACCGGATGCGGATCAGTTTGATGAATCCTCCGGCTGAACTGAAGCTGGGAATGACCGCCACCGTGAGAATGGCCGATGATGAGCAAACAAAGATGCTTTATATTCCATTGTCCGCAATCATTCAAACCGGAGATTCTCCGGGTGTATGGGTAGTAAACGAAGGTTTGATTCGCTTACGCCAGGTTACCCTCGGTTCATTTGGCGATGACCGGGTCCAGGTGACCGAGGGGCTCAATGCCGGAGAACGCGTGGTCATCGCGGGAGTCCATAAGCTGCAAGCAGGCCAAAAAGTCCGGTTGGGGGATGACGCCCAATGAATCGATTCAACTTGACGGAATGGACGCTCGACCATAAACCGCTCGTTTCCTTTTTTATCATTTTGATATTTGCGATGGGAGTATTTTCTTACCAAGGAATGGGACGAATGGAGGATCCCGATTTTACCATCCGGCAAATGATCGTCGCGGTGGCCTGGCCGGGAGCCAGCGCCCGCCAGATCGAAGAACAGGTTACCGATAAAATTGAGCAGAAACTGCAGGACACGCCGGGACTCGATTATTTGAAAAGTTATTCCAGGCCGGGCCAGTCGGTTATCTATGTGGTCCTAAAAGATACGGTGGTTGAAAAGGATGTTCGGCCGACCTGGCTTGAAGTGCGCAATATGGTCAATGACATCAAGGCCAATCTGCCGGCGGGGACGGCCGGCCCGTTTTTTAATGACCGTTTTGATGATGTCTTCGGTTCGATCTATGCGATCACCTCCGACGGCTATACTTACGAAGAAATGCGGGAACAGGCGGAAAGGATCCGCCGGATGCTACTAGGAGTCAAGGATGTCAAAAAAGTGCAGCTCCTCGGCGTACAACCGGAGAAGATCTATATCGAGATGGAGAGCAGCAAACTGGCGCAACTGGGCATTGATCCCAACTATATCATGGGAATGATTCAAACCCAGAATGCCATGACGCCCTCGGGCATGATTGAAACCAGATCGGACAATGTATATTTGCGGATCTCCGGGATGTTTGAAGATATTGCGGATATTCGTAATCTGCCCATCCGCGCCGCCGGCGGCACGTTCCGCCTGAGTGAAATCGCCACTGTCAACCGGAGCTATGCCGATCCGCCGGAGCCGGAGATGTTTTATAACGGCAGACCGGTCATTGGCATCGCCTTATCCATGGCCAAGGGCGGCAACATTCTCACCATGGGCCGGAATTTGAGCCAGACCGTCGTTGGGATTAAGAAAGATTTGCCGGCTGGCATGGAATTGCTTCAGGTTGCCGATCAACCCAAGGTAGTGAAAGAATCGATTAATGAGTTTGTGGAAACGCTGCTCTTGGCGGTAGTCATTGTACTATTGGTCTGCTTCCTTAGCTTGGGGCTGCGGACCGGGATCGTGGTTGCCCTGGGTATTCCGTTAGTCATTGCCGGAGTGTTCTTTGCGATGAAGACGGCGGGAATCGATCTTCACAAGATATCCCTGGGAGCCTTGATCATCGCCCTGGGTTTGCTGGTGGATGATGCGATCATCGTGGTGGAATCGATGATAGTTAAACTGGAACAAGGCTGGGACCGCACAAAAGCGGCTTGCTTCGCATATACCTCAACCGCTTATCCCCGTCTGACCGGCGCTTTGATCACTTGCGCCGGATTTATCCCGATCGGTTTCTCGCTGGGCTCGGCGTCCGAATTTATCGGTTCCATTTTTACGGTGGTGACAATGGCGCTGGTGATATCCTGGGTTGTGGCGGGAACGGCGACTCCCCTATTGGGCTACCGGCTTATCAACATTAAGCCGGCGGCAGCCGGGAAGAACCACGATCTTTACGACACCCCGTTCTACCGTTCATTCAAACGGATGCTGAGCTGGTGCCTGAATCACCGCAAGTTCGTTCTGGGGCTGACGGTTGCCGGCTTCATCGGTTCGGTTTTCATCATGTCGCTGCTCAAACAGGAGTTTTTTCCGGCCTCAACCCGTCCGGAGCTGATTGTCGATTTGAAACTGCCGGAAGGAGCGTCGCTGAAAGCGACTGAGGCGGTGGCGAAACGATTCGCTAAATCCCTCCATGGGGATCCCAATGTGATCAATTACACCGCTTACGTGGGTCAAGGAGCGCCCCGCTTCCTATTAACCGCCGATCCGGTGCTCCCCAGCTCCGATGTTGCGCAATTTGTGATCATGACGAAGGGGACTGAGGCCCGCAATACGCTGAGCGAGAGGCTCAACCGGGTCCTCAAGGAGCAATTTCCCGAGGTGCGCGGACACTTGCGAGTGTTACAGCTGGGGCCGCCCGACCCTTATCCGGTTACATTGCGGGTAACGGGCTACGCTCATGATAAAGTCCGGGAGATCGTCGCCCGGGCCTGCGCGATCATGAGCGCCAATCCGAAACTCCGCGATATCAATCTGGACTGGAATGAAAAGAGCAAGACAATGCGTTTGGAAATCGACCAGGATAAAGCGCGGCTGCTGGGGGTGAATAGCCAGGGATTGGCAATCACGTTGCAATCGCAATTATCCGGGATACCGGTGACGGAATTTCGTGAGAACGACAAGACGGTGAGCATCGTTTTCCGGATGGATATCCGGGATCGCAACAACCTATCGCAGGTAAAAGATCTGAATGTTCCGCTCGGCGATGGCCGGTTTGTACCGTTGGATCAAATCGCGAAGATCCGCTATGACGCGGAAGACGGCTTGATATGGCGGCGCAATTTAAAGCCGACCATTACGATTCAGGCCGATACGGTCCCGGGAGTTAGCGGAGTCGATGCGAGCAAGGAGGCGTATGCCGCGTTGCAAGAACTCCGTCGCAGTTTGCCGCCAGGCTACAGTATTGAGGTCGGCGGCATGGTGGAAAGAATGAATCAAGCCATCGACTACCTGATGCAGCCGGTGCCGCTCATGATTGTGGCGATCACCCTATTGCTGATGGTTCAGTTGCAAAGCATTCCGAAAATGATCTTAACCTTATTGACCGCGCCGCTGGGATTGATTGGAGCCAGTTTGGCCCTGCTGCTCACCGGCCGGCCGGTAGGTTTCGTCGTTTACATGGGCATTTTGGCCTTGGCCGGAATCATTATCCGGAATACAGTGATTTTGATTGACCAGATCGAGCAACAACT
Source organism: Hydrogenispora ethanolica (assembly GCF_004340685.1). Classification (NCBI taxonomy): domain Bacteria; kingdom Bacillati; phylum Bacillota; genus Hydrogenispora; species Hydrogenispora ethanolica. The sequence continues at coordinate 12,149 of NZ_SLUN01000037.1, forward strand.
CAGGCAGGGGGAGTCGGTTTGGAATGCGATCGTTACCGCCACGATATTGCGTTTCCGCCCCATTATGCTGACTGCCGTGGCGGCGATCCTGGGCATGATTCCGCTTGCGACCAGCGCCCTTTGGGGACCGATGGCGATAGCCATTGCGGGCGGCTTATTGATGGCCACCGTTCTGACCTTGCTGGTTTTCCCGACGATGTACGCGGCATGGTACCGGGTGAAGCCGGGGCGAGAGGCCGGGTATTCCCAAACGTTAAAGCTATGAGCCATTTGCGGGGATTTTGGATGCTTCCCGGAATGGACCCGTGATTTTTATAGACGACTAGAATACGAAATGATTTGAGCGAGGTGTACATGGTGAAAAAGAAGCTGATTGCCTGGGCCGTATTGCTGATCACGGCGCTGGGGGCGGGCGGCATGGCGGTGGCGGCCGGGACGGCATTGAATCTGGAGAAAAGTATCGAGCTGGCCTTGAAGAATAACCGGGCTGTCAAAATCGCCGAGACGGAACAGGAGGCGGCTGCGGGCCGTTTGCGGGAATTGCGCGCGGAGAAGCTGCCGGTCATCAATCTGACCCATTCGGGCAGCCGGCTGAAGCCGAACCCTTCGGAACCGGCCTTTCAGTTATTGGGAGTCGATCCCCCCGTCACGGACTATTTTGAGAATAAGCTCACCGCCTCGTTGCCTTTATATACCGGCGGGCAACTGGAGGGGTACATTCAGCAGGCGGAGTTGGGAGTGAAGAACGCCGGTCTGAATGTCACCCGGATCAAGCAGCAGGTCAAACTGGATGCCACGGTCGCCTATTACAATCTGCTGCAAGCGAAAAGCCTCGTGAAATTGAGCGAAGAGACCGTGGAACGTCTGGCGGCGCATTTAAAAAATGTCCAGGCGCGCTTCAACGCGGAACTGATTACCAAAAACGACGTATTACGCTCGGAGGTGGAATTGGCCGATGCCGAGCAAAGCTTGATCAAAGCCCGGAATGGCTATGATCTGGCCCTGGCCAATCTGAATTATGTGATGGGCATACCGCTGGGAACGGAGATTGCGGTTGAGGAAAATTTATCCCATGGCCAGTGGAATCAGACATTGAACGCCAGTATCGAACAGGCGCTGCAAAAACGGCCCGAAGTGGCGCAGTACGATATCAACTACGAGGTTGCCAAGCGCGGGGTGGCGGTGGCTCAGGGCGGCTACTTGCCAACGGTGTCGTTGGTTGGAGCGGTGGACCGGAACGACGCCGATTTTCCGGGGAACGACAATGGCAACTGGTCGGTCAGCCTGGTCGCCAGCTGGGATCTTTATAACAGCGGCCGGACCAAGTCGCGGATCGATCAGGCCAAAGCCTCGCAGGATAAAGCGCGCCAGGCCTCACTCCAGGCCAGGGAGGCCATCGGCCTGGAAGTCCGGCAGGCTTATTTGAATGTGAATGAAGCGGAGCAACGGATCCATGCCAGCGAACTGGCACTCGACAAGGCCAATGAAGACTATCAATTGGTCCGGGCGCGTTACCGGGCCGGACTGGGAACAAATCTGGACGTCATCGACACCCAGCTGGCGTTGACCCTGGCGAAGACCAATCATATCAACGCTTTATACGATTACAACATTAGCCTGGCCAAATTGCAAAAGGCGATGGGAATGTGAGTCTGAGGAAACTCACTGACTATAGCGATGGAGCGCAGATACGATGAACAATCAATGGATTTATCGATTATTATTTTTTTTGATACTGTTTTTTTGCAGCGGTTCCGCCGTCCTGGCGGCGGAACCGGCGCGGCCGCGAATCGGTCTGGCGCTGGGCGGAGGAAGCGCCATCGGCTTTGCGCATATCGGGGTTTTACAATGGCTGGAAGAAAATCGTATTCCCGTCGATTATGTGGCGGGGACCAGCATGGGGGGCCTTATGGGCGGATGTTACGCCATGGGAATGAGTCCCGCCGAAATCGAACGGTTCGTGAAAAGTCTCAATTGGGACCGGCTGTTTGACTCCGCTCCGCCCTATCGCGCGCTGGATTTCCGGCGCAAAGAAGACAAGCTCGACTACCCCGGAGAGATAGAGATAGGGTTGAAGGATAAGCTTTATATCCCCAGCGGGCTCTCCATCTATCGGGTGAACCTGTTGCTCAGCCGGATTGCCTTACCTTATTCCGCCGTTCGCGATTTTGACGAATTGCCGATTCCCTATCGTTGCGTGGCGACGGATATCCAAAACTCTGAGAAGGTCGTTTTGGGGGATGGCTCGTTATCCGAGGCGATGCGGGCCACGATGTCACTACCGGGAGCGTTCGTTCCGGTAGAACGGGACGGCCGCCTATTGGTGGATGGCGGCTTGGTGGATAATGTGCCGGCTGATGTCGCCAAAGCAATGGGCGCGGATCTCGTGATTGCGGTAAATTGCAATCAAAGCAACGCCAATAAGGATTTGCGCAGGATCGATGAGATCCTGATGAGTTCAATCAACACGCTCACCAACGAAAATGTCAGACAAGCTTTGAAGCTGGCGGATTTCGTCATTCAGCTTCAGACCGGGAATCTATCCTCTTTTGATTGGAATGCGTGCGACGAGCTGATTGAGGCCGGATACCAATCGGCCGCCAGGCAAGGGGAAGAATTAAAAAAATTGGCGCTCGATCCGGCAACGTGGCAAGAATACCTGAAAAGACGCTCCGAACGGAAACGGCTGCAAGCGCCGGTTCCCAGAGCGCTCAAGATCCAGGGCACCGATGAAATCAATCAGGCTGAAATCGCGGCCCGACTCCGGCCTTTTATTGGCAAGCCCGTCGATGTAACGGCATTAGAAGTGGTTTTGGTCGATATCATGGGGTCGTCATTTTATGAGAGTTTACGGTATGAAATAGTGATTCAAGATCAGGTGCCGACACTGGTGATCACTGTACGGGAAATCGCTTATGGTCCGCCTTTTGTCCGATATATTTTGCAAATGAATTTTGTGGGTGATCGCGCCGATGTAAATCTTCGTTCCCGAATCACGGCGTATAACATGGCGGGGGAAGGAGCCGAACTCCGTACTGATTTATCGCTCGGGACCTCTCCCGGCCTGGGCGTCGAACTCTATAAGCCCTTCTCGACGAAGGGCTGGTTCCTGGTGCCCCGTTTGGAAGTGAAACGAAGCCGCGGCAGTTTGTTTCTTGATGGGAAACAGGAGAACCATTTTACGCTGGATGAAAGTGGCATCGGTTTGAGCCTTGGTTACAGTTTCAATAAGTTTTCCGAGGCCAGATTGGGTTATCAGGCCGGTTACCAGCGCACCGATACCATCGTGGGGACGCCGTTGCGGGAGAAAGACGGCCGGGTCCGCAAAACGGAGTTGCGATGGAGCTACCGGAATGCCAATCAGGGAGTATTGGAGGGAGGGGTCCTATGCGACGTAAAGGCCGATTGGTATTCGGACGCTCCGAATGCTTCGGAGCCCTTCAGCACTGCCGAGACTTCTGTAAAATGGGTTATCCCGCTGAACGAACGAAAGGCGGTATTCACCATCGTGTCGGCCGGCGCCGCGACCAGCGGCAATCCGCCTCTAATGCAACAGTTTACCTTGGGCGGGCCGCTGCGATTGGGCGCCTATGATAGCGATGAATTCCGCGGCGACAATTATGTATTGGGAACGGTCGGCATCATCAAGGATATTGGGAAACCTTTGGGCCTGAAGAAGATGTATTTGGCTACGTTTCTTGAAAATGGCGGTGTTTTCGATGATTGGTCCGATATCCATTGTAAGACGGACTTCTCGCTTGGACTGGTAAGTCCCACGATCTTCGGGACATTTTACCTGGGGACCAGTTTTGGCGAGGGGAATCAGTCCAGGATTAATTTCTTGTTAGGACGCATGTTTTAATTTGTCGCAATTCCCGGAGTTCCAAAAGTGATGCGATATATTGGGAGGAAAGGGGAGCGGTCATTGTGATGAGGCCAATCGGGATTGTCCGGAGAGTTGACTGTCTTGGCAGGGTTGTGATCCCCAGTGAACTGCGGCGGACCATGAATATCGAGGATTCCGATTTCCTCGAAATCTATACCGACCGGGACATGATTGTCATCAAAAAATATGAACCGGTCTGCGTCTTTTGCGGCAGTCCCGACGGCGTAAAGAGCATTTATGAGAAAAACATTTGCGAGTCTTGCCGCGGGGAGCTGAAAGCGTTGTGATAAACCCCGCCCAATACAAAAGCTCAGAAAAGACAGTGATAAGTGTTTGGAGGAGAGCAGGAAATGCTTGCCGAGAAGGTCAAGGAGCCCATCAAGGTTCTGGCTGTATTCGATAAGGGGAGCGTCCGGCCGGTGTCCTTTGAATGGCGGAATCAAAAGTTTAGCGACTTCAAAATCGGATCTTCCTGGGTCGGCTCGGAAGGGAGCTCCCGGGTGCTTTTTTTCGCGATTCTGTTCGATGGGGATGCCTATGAAATATGTTTTCGGGTTCGCAGGATGACCTGGCATCTGACGCGCATTATCAGTTTATAGAAGGGGACTGCAAATTCTTTGACCGGGGAACCCGGTTTTTTTATGGAGAGAATTCATCATTGATAACTCATTTTTTGCAACTGAGATAGCGCACTCCCATCGGGATCATCGGAAAAAAGGGTAAAACAAAAACTCACCCTCGCCCTCTCTTTTTGCGAAAGAGAGGGTAACCCCGATCCTTCGATGCCAAAATGATCAGATATCAGCCGCAAGCGGGACGGATGAGTTCATTCCGTCCACGAGTTATTTTCTTGCTGTGTGGGCCGCGGGTCAACTTTGGTTTGGTGCGATAGATGGTCGACCCCGGATGGGACGTAGGAAGCCGGGGGTGGGAGTCGTTTTGTGGATACGTGATCGCTTTGAGTCGTTCAACAAGCTCATTTTGGGGAAAAAGAGCTCTTTCAGTCGTTCAACAAGCTCATTTTGTGAATAAAAGAGCTCTTTCTGTGAATGAATGAGCTCTTTCAGTCGTTGAACGAGCTCTTTTTGTGGATAAGTGAGCTCATTTTGTGAATGAACGAGCTCTTTTTCGGAAGAATGAGCTCATTCAGTCGTCGAACAAGCTCTTTTTGTGAATAAAAGAGTTCTGTTTGTGAATAAGTCATCTGTTCCTGTGGATAAATGGAATCGTTGAATGTGGTTAATGAATTTTGGCTGTGGATAAGTCAGGGAAGTGCAGCTATATGCAACGATATTAAGCCTTAAGGGTATATGATTTGCGAAAATAACGAACGCTTCATCGTTTTTTCGCAAATCATTTGATTCAAATCATGTTATTGAGAGAATTTCAAATCTCTTCAAAAAAGCTTCGCAACACAATATATTGATTGATATATCCGGGCTGCTCACTATATATTGTATTGTGAAGGGAATGTTATAGTAATTTGAAATTCTCTGTATTGCATCTAAAATCGGGTGAAAGGGGGCGCAAATTTTCACGCCGGAGCGTGCACGGTCTTAATCGACGGCTGGCTGGTCACAAAAAAATTACCGTTGCATACCGGCGTTCTCTATTTGAGTTCATCTTTGTCGACTTATAATAAAAGTAGAAGAAGTTACCTAAAAGGAAACTTCAAAAATAGAATATGTAAAAAATATTCGGGACCGAGCTTGGTCACTTGACTAAGTTTATTCTTCATGTCCTTCGGTTTCCCTTTTGCGGAGTGAAACAAAAGGGAAATATTGTAGCTCTTTTCGTCGAAAGGAGTCTCAATTCATGCCCCAACCCCCGGATCTCCAACCCATGGCTCAATACCTGGACTGCCTGGTCAGGGAACGGGTGGCCGAGTTCAGCGGCAAAGTCCTGCCGAACGACCCGCAGCTCCAAAAGAACCGCGCCGCGATGGATAAGTTCCTGAAGCTCCTCGAAGATTTGCTGCCCCAGCCCGACAGCGCGGTGATCCTCGACGCCATCAACGAAACCGCGGCTGTCATGGCGACCCGCTGCCAGGAGCTGGCCTACCGCCGGGGCCTGGAAGACGGCGCCGAACTGGCCGGAATCCTGGCCCGAAACGGCCGCGAGGAGAGTGGAAGTGGGGATTAAAGGTTCATCAGCCCCGAATTTTTGCCAAAGCGATCGTTTTTTGACTGACTGCTGGGGTCCACCCCTCATTCTATCTTTCTCCCTCAGGGAGAAACAAACCGTCATTCTGAGGGCCTTTATACTCTAGAGCAACACGGACTTGCCGCCAGGGAGGGCGGCGACGCGGCGTTGATGGCGGATGAAATCACCGCCGTCGGCAGCGCGGAACGGACCCAGAAGCCGCCGGTAAGGGAGGCCGGCGGCAAACCATCAATGTCCATTTACCTTACCGGTCCAAGGAAGGACCAGCCGTTGGAGGGGATACCCAAGGGGAAGCATCGTCCCCTTGGGCGGCCGGGTGCAGGGAGTGATACCAAGTTGCATTCATCCTTTTTTGAAAAATATGCTGAACAAAATATCTGGCAGTAGAGATTTTTGTTCAGCATTTGAAATGAAAGAATGCAACTTGGTAGGACTCACTCCCTGCCCGCCTTCAGGTGGAAACACACCAGAGGCGACAGCGAGGAACTGCCGGGGAAGAGGCCACTTTTAAGTCTGAGATGTCCAAAGGCGACCTCACCTCGGTCCTCTCCGGCGTTACCAAGCGAAGAAGCGGATTCAGCGGAGGGATGGCGGAGCTTGAAACTCGGGCCTTTTGAAAGCTTCATCGAATGACCAAAAGATAGAGCCGAATTTCGGTCGATTTCTCCCTGTCGAATGCTATGCGTTCTTCGCAACGCCGCGCCGGTCAGCCTCTATGTTGGCTGTAAGGGTAACAAATGGTCTATGAAAAATCTTTGTTTCAGAGTTAGCACTCGCCGCCTTCCCTGGCGGCGGGACTGGAATATCCTTGGTGCATAAGTTCACCAAAAGATGAGGGCTCACAAAAAGGCAGTTCGTTTATCTCTGGGGGAGAAAAATAGGGCGGATCGCGGTGGGCTGCTGTTTGTGAAAAGAAGAAGTTAAAGAAAGCAGACCGTTAAAGCGAAGAAGCGGATTCAGCGGAGAGGAATGACGGAGCTTGAAACTCGGGCCTTTTGAAAGCTTCATCGAATTGCCCTAAAAGATAGATCCGTGTTTTGACAATCTTTCAACCGAAGGCATCCATCCCACTTCCCAAGGAGGTCCCCCCATGCTAACCAGCGACAGCAAAGGAATGGACGAATTCATCTTCGACCGGATCTACAAGATCAATGAAGAACTCCTGCCGCGCGACGGAGAATACCGGGAGTGGGGCCAAAAACAGCGGACGGTGCTGGATCAGCTCTGGGCCAGGCTCGCCCCGGCCGAACGGTAATTGCTCGACGAATTTGACGTCAGCCGGACCATGCAGATGAACCGGAGGGATGAATTGCTCTACAGCCGGGGACGGATGGACGGGATCCTGCTGGGCTGGTGGATCGACCGGATCCGGCGGGGCGAGGAAATTGTGCTGCCGTGAAGCCCCGGCTTTTTGCAATCTGGGGCTATGAAACGCCGGCGTAATATTATACAATATTTTACAGTGGCGATAAAAACCTCTGGCAGGGAATTGCGGCGAAAGAGAGATGGCAAGCGATGGCGATAGACCGGTATCAATTGGTTGCCCGGCATAATCCGGTATTGAGAGAATGCTACCCTTTATCGCCTTTGACCATCGGCAATGGGGAATTCGCTTATACAGCCGATATCACCGGAATGCAAAGCTTCCCCGATAGTTATCGGGAGAAAGTTCCCCTGTGCACCCTGGCCCAATGGGGTTGGCATACCCAGCCGGCCGAGGGGGGCCGGCATTACCAGAAAAATGAGTTGAAACTCAAATATTTCGATGCCGGCGGAGCGAAAGCCGGGTATGCGGTTGAGAGCGAAGGGCAGGAGGAAGCGTACGATTGGCTGAGAATCAATCCGCACCGGCTTCATCTCGGCCAGATCGGCATGGAAATCATGATGGATGATGGGCAACCGGCCGAAATCTCCGACATTCGGGACATTCACCAGCAGCTCGATTTGTGGCGCGGGATCTTGCATAGCGAATTTACAACGGCCGGCATTCCGGTATCGGTCAAAAGCTGTTGCCATCCCTTTCGGGATGTGGTAGCCTTTTCGGTTGAGTCGGAACTGTTGCAGCAAAACCGGTTGACGATCCGGTTTGCCTTTCCCTATGGAGCGCCCGATAAAACCGCCGCCGATTGGTCAGCGGTTGAAAAGCACCGGACAGTCGTCATGCAACGGGGCGACAACCGGTTGCGTTTGCTGCGGCTGCTCGATAACAACCGTTACTCCGTGGAGATCTTATACCCGGAAAACGGCAGAGTCTTTCGAACCGGCGACCATGAATTCAAAATGGACGTTCCGGAAGGTTCCGGGAAAATCGAGTTTTCCGTCTCATTTACTTCCGAACCGCCGCGGGGAACCCTGCCCGCCTGGCTGGAGGTGCAGTCGGCTTCCGAAGCGTACTGGCGGGAGCATTGGTCCAAAGGCGGCGCCGTGGAGCTTTCCGGAAGCAGCGATCCCCGCGCGTTTGAGTTGGAGCGCAGAATCGTTTTATCCCAATATTTGACCGCTATTCAGTGCGCGGGCTCGCTGCCGCCCCAGGAAACCGGACTCACCTGCAACAGCTGGTACGGGAAATTCCATCTGGAGATGCATTGGTGGCATGCCGCCCATTTTTCGTTTTGGGGCCGGCATCATCTGCTGGAAAGAAGCCTCTGGTGGTACCGGGCGATTCTGCCCAAGGCGAGGGAACTGGCGGGATCCCAAGGCTACTCCGGGGCGCGCTGGCCGAAGATGGCCGGGCCCGCTGGAGAGGACGCGCCGTCGCCCATCGGCCCTTTGCTGATCTGGCAGCAACCTCATCCCATCTACTATGCGGAATTATGCTATAGGCATCACCCTTCCCGGGAAACTTTGGAGGCCTATCGGGAGATCGTCTTCGAGACGGCCGAATTCATGGCTTCCTACGCCAAGTATGATCCGGCCCATGACCGGTATGTCCTGGGCCCTCCGCTGATTCCGGCCCAGGAGAATCATGCGCCGGAAACGACGGTAAATCCAGTTTTTGAGCTGGAATACTGGCTTTTCGGGCTGTCGACCGCCAATCAATGGCGAATCCGCCTGGGTTTGCCGCTCGACCAAAAATGGGAAGAAATCGCTGCGAAGTTGGCGGAACTCCCGGTGAAGGAGGGAGTCTATATCGCCCACGAAAACTGTCCGTTGACCTTTTCCCGTTTTAACGAAGATCATCCTTCGATGTTGGGCGCCTGCGGTGTGCTTCCGGGACGCAAGGCCAAACCGGAAGTGATGCGGCAAACGCTGGGAAAGGTATTACGGGAATGGCGGTTCGAAACGATGTGGGGCTGGGACTTTCCGATGTTGGCGATGACCGCCGCCCGGCTCGGTCAACCGGAGATAGCGGTCTCCTGCCTGTTGATGGATTCACCGAAAAATACCTACCTCCCCAATGGCCACAACTGCCAGGGGGATCGCCCGGACCTTCCCCTCTACCTCCCGGGGAACGGAGGGCTGTTAACCGCGGTGGCGCTGATGGCGGCGGGTTGGGATGGATGCGGGACGGAGACCCCCGGATTCCCGAAGGATGGCGGCTGGAAGGTGCGCTGGGAAGGGTTGCGACCGTTGATTTAGCCCGGCCCAGCCATTGATTGCGGATTTCATTGGATGGCCTGGCTTTGCTCTCAAAAGATAACCTGGGAGAAAAGAGGGAATCGGCCGATGAATTGGATCACCAATCCTATTTTGCGGGGGTTTAACCCCGATCCTTCCATTGTGCGGGTGGGAGACGATTACTATATCGCGACCTCGACCTTTGAATGGTTTCCCGGTGTTCAGATCCATCATTCCCGCGATTTGATGAATTGGGAGTTGATTGCCCATCCGTTAAACCGCCCATCCCAGCTGGATATGAAGGGCAATCCGGCTTCGGGTGGCGTTTGGGCTCCTTGTCTCAGCCATGATCGAGGCGTTTTTTATCTGGTTTATACGGATGTGAAAACTTCCAAAACATTGGCCAAAGACACGCACAACTTCTTGGTGACCGCGGCCGATATCCGGGGCGATTGGTCCGAACCCGTTTACTTAAACAGTTGCGGCTTTGACCCGTCGCTCTTTCATGATGATGACGGCCGGCACTGGCTGCTATCTATGGTAACCGACCACCGCAAAGGCAGAAATCCATTCGGCGGCATTATTTTGCAGGAGTATTCAGTCCACGGCCAGTGCTTGACCGGGCCCGAATATCGTATCTTCCAAGGGACGGAGCTTGGTTGCACCGAAGGGCCGCATCTTTACAAACGGGGCGCGTTTTATTACTTGATCACCGCCGAAGGCGGGACCGGACTGGGACATGCGGTCACGCTGGCCCGTTCCAGGGAGATTACCGGTCCCTATGAGGTAGATCCGGCCAACCCGATCCTGACATCGCGCAATGATCCGACGCTGGCATTACAGAAAGCGGGCCATGCCGATCTGGTCCAAACCCAGAACGGCCAATGGTATATGGTTCATCTGTGCTCCCGGCCGATTCCCTCGCGGGGAAGGTATCCCTTGGGCCGGGAGACGGCGATCCAAAAAGTGGAATGGACGGAAGATCATTGGCTGAGGTTGGAGTCCGGCGGTAACCGACCCCTGGTCAAGGTCCCGGCCCCCGGTTTTCCGGTATGCCCCGCCCCGGCGGTGCCGGCACGGGATGATTTCGATGGTCCGAGGCTGAGCCTTCATTTTCAAACGCTGCGGATACCGCTGGTCGAAGATTCGCTCAGTCTGACGGAGCGGCCCGGGTTTTTACGGCTTAAAGGCCGTGAATCCCTATCCTCCAAACATCACCAAGCTTTGGTTGCCCGCCGCCAGCAGTCATTTACCTATACCGCTGCGACATGCGTGGAGTTTGAGCCGGAAAATTACAAACAAATGGCTGGACTGGTTTGTTTGTATGACCACGAAAACTTCTATTATCTACGAATCTCATATGACGATCAGCTGGAAAGCAAATGTCTGGGGATCTGGAGTTGCGATAACAATGTCTTCAGTTACCCTTTGGACCGGGATGTGCTGATCAAGGATTGGCAACGTTGCTATCTGCGGGTCAGGGTCGATTATGACCGCCTGCAGTTTTACTATGCCCAAAATGACCGGGAATGGCGCGCAATCGGACCGGCGCTGGATGCCGGCCGCCTTTCCGATGACTATTGCAGGGAAGGAAAATTTACCGGCGCTTTTGTCGGACTATGTTGCCAAGACCTGACCGGACGGAGAAAACACGCGGACTTCGATTTCTTCGAATATGTGGAGGAGGGCCGCGAATGACCTCCCCGCCGGAAAGTTGTGAATTGGATTGAACGGACCGGTTAATCAAAAAACAGCCACGGGTTTCAGCCCGCGGCTGTTTTTGGGAATTACCCTTTCAAACCGCTGGTGCTGATGCCCTCCACCAGATATTTGTTGAAGAATAGGAAGATGAAAAAGACCGGCAACAAGGAAAGGGTGGACATGGCGAACATCGCCCCAAAATCGGTTTCCGAAGAGGAATCGGCGAAGAGCTTGATCGCCAGAGAAACGGGGAACATCTTTGGCCGGCTGAGGTAGATCAACGGGCCCATGAAATCATCCCATTTCCAGTAGAAATTAATAATGAACGTGGTGATCAAGGCCGGACTGATCAAAGGCATGATAATCCGGGTGTAAACCGAATATCGTGAGCAACCATCCAAAATGGCCGCCTCGTCCAGTTCTTTCGGGAGTCCCTGAATGAATTGCATCATCAGGAAGACAAAAAAGGCGCTGGAAAACCAGGATGGCAGGATCAAAGGAACGAAAGTATTGGTCAGATCAAGGTTGCGGAAGATGATATATTGCGGGATCATCACCACTTGCGCCGGCAACATCATTGTCGCCATCATACAAGCAAATAAAAACTTTCTCCCCGGAAACCGGATCCGGGCAAAGGCATAGGCCACCAATGAGGAGGAGATGGTCACGCCGGCCGTAGCTAGGGTTGTAATTATGAACGAATTCAAGAAAAATTGGGCGAACGTCAAATTGCCGAAACCGCGCCAACCTCTGATATAGTTATCGACGCTGAATACTTTGGGCAACAGTTTGAGGGATTCGTTCAAGATTTCATAATTGGTTTTGAAAGAGCCGAAGACCATCCACAAAACCGGGTAAACCATCAAAAAACCCAAAAGGAAGATGAGGAGATGAAAAATGGTCCGGTATAAAACCCGTCGGGTGCGATAAGGATTCAGCATCTCATTTCTCCTCCTTTGACTCGTAAAATACCCATTGATCCGACGTCTTGAAGATGAGGGCGGTCACGATGGCGATCATGATCAGTAAAATCCAGGCCATGGCGCTGGCATACCCCATCTCAAAGTAGTTAAAGGCCCGTTTATACAGATACAAGGCGTAAAAAAGGGTGCTGTCCATCGGCCCTCCGGTGCCTTTGGAAATGATGAATGCCTGGGTAAAGTTCATGAATCCGGAGATGGTCTGCATCACCAGGTTGAAGAGAATGACCGGCGACAGACAGGGCAGCGTTATCCGGAAAAATTGCTGCAGTTGGGACGCGCCGTCAATCTGGGCCGATTCGTAGTAGGTGACCGGGATTTGTTTCAGGCCGGCGGCGAAGATGATCATCGAGGAACCGAACTGCCAGACTGTTAACAGCACCAGGACCCACATGGCGTACGCCGGATCGCCCAGCCAGAAAACGGTCTTCAGGCCGAACAGGGACAGGAAATTATTGACCACGCCTTTGGTCGCGAACAATTCCTTCCATACCAGAGTCACCGCCACACTGCCGCCGATGAGGGAAGGAAGGTAATAGACCGAGCGGTAAAAGCCGTCCAACCGGTTTTTGCGGGTTAACAGGTAAGCGACGATCAAGGCGAAGGCAAGCTTCAATGGAACCGATACCAAAACAAAATAAAGGGTAACGGCGATCGACTTCAGAAACTGCGGATCGCCCGTAAACATCCGGATATAGTTGGTCAGGCCGATCCATAGCGGCGCGGCGGTGATCTTAAAATCGGTAAAGGAGATATAGAGCGAATAAAGCATGGGCAAGATGGTAAAAAGCAAAAAGCCGATGATAAAAGGCGAGGAAAAAATAAAGCCGCAGACGGATTCATGATGAATCAACTTTTGAAAACTCCATTTTTGAATTTTTGGCGACGGCATCCAAATCAACCCCTTTTCAGTCCCAAAAATGTTATCGTCCTATCCATGCGAACATGCCCCAATCTCTGCAATTGGGGCATGGCGGCCGGTAAGATGATTTTTCTACATCGTATCCAAAGCGGTTGCTGGTCATTTTTTTGAAGCCGAATACCGTTTAAGGGCCTCTTCGGCTTCGGATTTAAACCGTTTTGCGGCCTCATCCGGGGCCGTTCTACCCAGTACTACTTCTTCGGATAGACGGATATAAATGTCCCTGATCTGAGCCTGTACCGGTGAGTCTAAAAGGATATTGGTGGAAGCTTCCTTGCCAAGATTGGTCAGATAGCTGTAGACTTCCTTTTCCGGAGTAGTCAGGTTCACCGACAAGGCCTCGCGGATATGCCGCATGATCGGAACGCCGCGTTCGCCGCCGAGAATTTTGTTGGCTGCCACGTCGTTGGCGAAGAAATTGATAAATTGGGCCGCGGCGTCTTTGTTTTTGGATGTTTTCGAGATGCAAAACATTTGAGAGGACATAATGGTCTGGGAAAGCGGGCCGTTTTTGGTGCGTCTGGGCATGCAGACCAGGGCAAGCGGCCGTTTGGCGGCTTTTGACAGCGCCACAAATTGGTTGCTGTACAGCCAGGCCATGGCGGATTCTCCTCGAACGAGCGGGTTCCCTTCGATGTCTTTGATCTCGGCCATTTGTGCCGGATTGGGGTAAGCCCCGGCTTTGGTCACTCGCTGGACCATTTTAAGATAATCAGCGACATAACTGTCTTTCTTGTAATTTAATTTCAACCGGTACGGTTCGAGAAATAAACTTTCTTTGGTGCCATACTGGGAAACGACGGTGGTCAGCGCCCAGAATTCATCGGCCCGGGTCAGGCTGCAGCCCAGGATGCCCAGTTTCTGGTGAATCGCAAGGACTGCTTTTTCCCACTCATCCCAGGTCCATTTGAAGGTGGGCAGGGGAACGCCGGCTTTTTTAAACAATTCCGGATCATAAGCGATGGCCGGAGCATTCGTGCCGGAGGATAATCCGATGGTTTTGCCATCCAGCGTGGTGATTCCGAGAAAGCTTTTGTCGGTGTTTTTGGTGTCGATCTTGCCACTCCGGATATATTTGTTTAAAAATTCGATATGGTCGATGTAGGTTGGGAAATTGCCGCCCAATTGCATAATGTCGGGCGCGTCGCCGGAAGCGATTAAAATGTTGAGCTTCGCAATATAATCGTCAAAGCCATAGAACTCCGACTCAAAGCGAATGCCGGTTTTTTTGGTGAACATGTCTAAAACCGCCAAAGTTCTGTCGTGACGGGTTTGGGAACCCCACCACATGATCCGGAGCGGCCCGGTATCTTTTTTGGCCGAAAATATCGCGGCCGGAGCAGAAATAACCAAGGTAACAAGCAAAGTGATCATCAAGGACCGTATTACACTTTTCTTCATCAACAGGCCTCCCTTGGTTTTAGTAAAATTTTACATCATTTATTATATCGGGCGATTCAAATAAAATCAATCAATTCCTGAATCTGGAATAAGACAAATCCGGAAAAGATACTTTTGATTCGAAGCCCAGTAACTGGACGGGCTTGCATCGTAACCGTGCGAACATACTCCGTAACCGGGCGATCATGCGCGGTTACCGTGCGAGGATGCAAGGTGACTGAGTTAGCTTGCACAGTAACTGTGTAAGGATGCACAGTTGCTGTGTGAGCTTACACCGTAACCGTGCGAACATGCTCCGTAACCGGGCAATCATGCACGGTTACGGAGTGAGGATGCGCGGTAACTGAGTGAGATTGCGGGACGGATGAGCGGCTATGGTGAGTGAGGAAATGAACATTTGCTGGGATTGGATGAGCAGTTGGAACGGCGAAAAAAGAATCTGCGGGAATTGAATGGGGAGCTTCGATGATGAAATGGATGGATGCAAGGCCGGAATGATTACCGGCGATTCCGGAATGGGATGAGGGAAGGGTTGAAGATGCAAGTGGAGTTTAGGGAAGAACTGTCGCGGCAAGTCTCTATTCTCTGGTGAACTGAGGACCACGGGCCCGCCGCCAAGGAGGGCGGCGACGCGGCGTTGATGGCGGATGAAATCACCGCCGTCGGCAGCGCGGAACGGACCCAGAAGCCGCCGGTAAGGGAGGCCGGCGGCAAACCATCAATGTCCATTTACCTTACCGGTCCACGGATGGACCGGCCGCCCAAGGGGAAGCATCGTCCCCTTGGGCGGCCGGGTGCAGGGAGTGATACCAAGTTGCATTCATCCTTTTTTGAAAAATATGCTGAACAAAATATCTGGCAGTAGAGATTTTTGTTCAGCATTTGAAATGAAAGAATGCAACTTGGTAGGACTCACTCCCTGCCCGCCTTCAGGCGGAAACACAACGGAGGCGACAGCGAGGAACTGCCGGGGAAGAGGCCACTTTTAAGTCTGAGATGTCCAAAGGCGACCTCACCCTGGTCCTCTCCGGCGTTGTTAAGCGAAGAAGCGGATTCAGCGGAGAGGGATGACGGAGCTTGAAACTCGGGCCTTTTGAAAGCTTCTCGAATGGCCGAAAAGATAGACCCAAGTTTTGACTTTCCGATCCGAAGGATCCATCCAACTTCCCACATCTCCCATCCCACTTTCAACCAAGGAGGTCCCCATGCTAATCAGTGACAGCAAAGGAATGGATGAATTCATCTTCGACCGGATCTACAAGATCAATGAAGAACTCCTGCCGCGCGACGGAGAATACTGGGAGTGGGGCCAAAAACAACGGGCGCTGCTGGATCAGCTCTGAGCCAGGCTCGAACCGGCCGAACGGCAATTGCTCGACGAATTTGACGTCAGCCGGACCATGCAGATGAACCGGAGGGATGAATTGCTCTACAGCCGGGGATTGATGGACGGGATCCTGCCCGCTTCTTGAGCGAGCGGATCAAACGGGACGAAGAGATGCTGCCGTCGTGATACCGGTTTTTCAGCGGAAATTGACATTTTTCATGAAAAGCCTGGCTCTAGTGGAGAGTCCGGGCTTTTTTTCGAATCGTCCCAGGTCCGAGCCGTTCGTCGGATGCAGCTTAAAAACGGCATTCGTGTCTGTTTCATGTGAGACATTAGCGGGAAATCGTTCGAAATGAAATAAACAAGTGCGGAATTGTAAACAAACGGATACGGTTTCGATAAATCCGTGAGATTTTAGGAATTTCATTATCATTAGGTGCCATATCATTGACATTTAGCGTATTCGGAATTATAATTAAGATACTTATTATAAGACTTAAAATAATTAACTGATTCATGGAATAGGCAAAGGAAGTGATGAAACAGCCCAATAATCAATTCCAAACCGAACCTCAAAACGCGGTGAAAGGAGATGGCTTATTGATGGTGACGTCGATCTTTATCCTATTGCTCTTTCTAGTTATCGCATTATTGATGGTGACTCGAAAATTGCCGACCATTTTAGCTTTACCCATCCTGGCGGTAGGGGTGGCCGCAATTGCCGGGGTGCCTTTGATCGCCGTCGGCAAGGACGGTAACGATACGGGGTTGCTCAATTTCGTGGTTCAAGGCGGGGCTACGAAGTTGGGCGTCGCCTATTGCGCGGTGATCCTTGGCGCTTGGCTGGGTCAGTTTATGAATCAGACCGGAATTTCGAAAACCATTATCAAAGGAGCGGCCGAATTGGGAGGAGACCGGCCGTTTCTGGTGACGATCCTGGTCACGATAGCGGTATCGCTCCTCTTTACCACGATTGACGGCATCGGTGCGGTAATCATGATTGCCACAATCGCCATGCCGATCATGATCTCGGTCGGGGTTCCGGCGCTCATCGGCGCCTGCATGTTTATCTTCGCGATGGCCATCGGCGGGATTATCAACATGTCCAACTGGGCTTTTTACACCACCGCCACCGGTGTCCAGCAGTCCCAGGTACAGGCCTTCGCCGTCACGATGGCCGTGTTGACTGCGGTGGTCGCCCTAATCTTCGCCATCGTGGAGTTCAAACGCTCCGGCACCAAATTTGCCTGGGCGGTTCAGACCAATCCGGGGATCCCCAAAGGGGAGTTTGTCAAGGCCCCGATGCTTTCGCTGCTAACGCCGCTGATCCCGATCGTTTTCGTCATCGGACTTAAATGGCCGATCCTGCCGGCGTTCCTGATGGGCCTGTTATGGTGCTTCGTAACCGTTTGGCTGTTTTCGCCGCAGAAGGATTTGGGAAAGCTCCTCTCACTTTTGACCAAATCGGCCTTTGAGGGGATGACCGACAGCGCGCCGGCGGTGCTGCTGATGATCGGCATCGGAATGGTCTTAAACTCGTTCATGCATCCCCAAGTGTCCCAGAGCATCAGCCCGTTCCTGAAAGTGATCATCCCGGGCAATCCCGTCGCCTACGTGCTGTTCTTCGCGATTCTGGCGCCGCTGGCCCTGTATCGCGGACCGTTGAACATGTGGGGGTTGGGCAGCGGAGTCGCCGCGGTGATCATCGGTTTGAAAGTATTGCCCGCGCCGGCGGTTTTCAGCGCCTTCCTGGCGACGGAGCGGGTGCAGTCCATCGGCGATCCCACCAATACCCATAACGTATGGTTCGCCAACTATGTCGGAACGGACGTCAATAAGATCCTCTTAAAAGTTTTACCGTACATTTGGAGCCTGGCGGTCGTCGGCCTGATCATTGCCGCTTTTATGTGGTTTTAAGAGCGTTTAAAGGATTGATTCATTGTAAATTGGACGGATTGAATATTTTACCGCTGAGCCGGTAAAATATTCAATCCCCTCGACACTGAAAGATGGAGCGGGAAGATGAAATACAGAATCGGAATCGATGTCGGCGGGACCTTCACCGACGCTGTGGTCATCGATGATGACACCTATGAATTGGTCGGCACGTTAAAAAAGCCCACCACCCATTTTGCCAAAGAGGGCGTGGCCGCCGGCATCGTGGAAGTGATCCGCGGAGTGATCGAAAAGTATGCCATCGCTCCGGAAAATATCGTTTTTATCGCGCACGGAACGACTCAGGCTACCAATGCCTTATTGGAAGGCGATGTGGTTCCGGTGGGCATTCTCGGCATGGGCCGCGGCATGATGGAAGAGCTGAAGGCAAGGAACGACACCCAGGTGGGCGATATCGAGCTGGCGCCGGGCAAATTTTTAAAGACCTTTCATCGCTATTTCGATACGGCCAAGGAGCATGATGCCGAAAAATTGATCCATGAGCTTGAAAATGAAGGCTGTCAAGTTATCGTCGCCAGCGCGGCCTTTGCGGTGGACGATCCCGCCGCCGAACTGGCGGTGATGGCGAAGACCGCGGCCATGGGCATTCCCGGCGTCGGCAGCCATGAAATATCGAAACTGTACGGTTTGAAGATCCGGACCCGCACGGCGGCGATCAATGCCAGCATTCTGCCAAAGATGATGGAGACGGCTGATATGACCGAGTCGAGCGTGAAGCGGACCGGCATCAAGGCGCCGCTGATGATCATGCGCTGCGACGGCGGAGTTATGGATATCAACGAAGTCCGCAAACGCCCCATCTTCACCATGCTTTCCGGGCCGGCCGCCGGAGTCGCCGGAGCGCTGATGTATGAGAAGATTTCCAACGGTATCTTCCTGGAGGTCGGCGGCACCAGCACCGATATTTCGGTGATCAAAAACGGCAAGGTGATGGTGGAGTACGCCGAGGTCGGCGGGCACAAAACCTATTTGAACTCTCTGGATGTCCGGACGGTGGGGATCGCCGGGGGCAGCATGGTCCGGATCGGCCCCGAAGGCGTGGTGGATGTCGGCCCGCGCAGCGCCCACATCGCCGGATTGGGTTACACGGTCTACGCGGATCCGGCGGAGATTAACGATCCGCAGATTGCGCTATTCCAACCCCGGCCTGACGATCCGGCTGATTATGCCACCGTTACTTGCGGCGGCAAGCAATTCGCGATCACCGTATCCTGCGCCGCCAATATCCTGGGTTATGTCCAAGCCAGCCATTACGCTTACGGTTCCAAAGCAGCGGCAGTGCGCGCCTTTAAACCCTTCGCCGAACGATACGGGATCTCGGTCGAAGAGTTCGCCAAACAAATCATGGATAAGGCCTCACAGAAGAATGAAGCCGTCCTGAAGCAGTTATTCAGCGACTACCAACTGCAACCGGAAGAGATCACGCTGGTGGGGGGCGGCGGCGGCGCGGCGGCGATCGTGCCGTATCTGGCCGAGTATATGAAACTGAACCACCGCATCGCCAAGAACGCCGAGGTCATTTCGCCGATCGGGGTGGCCCTGGCGATGGTCCGCGATGTCGTGGAACGGACCATTTCCAACCCGACCGACGCCGATATCCTGAAAGTGCGCAGGGAAGCCGAGCAAGCGGCGATTCAGTCCGGCGCCGCACCCGGGTCCATCGAGCTCCACGTCGAGGTCGATCCCCAACGGAGCATTGTCCGGGTGATCGCCACCGGAACCACCGAACTCCGCGCCAAGAACCTGCTCCAGAAGAAACTGCCGGAAACGGCGATCCGGGCCATCGCCGCCCAATCATTGGGAGTGGCGGAGGAATGTCTGTCAATCATCGGGAGCACCGGGGACATTTACATCGTCCAGGGCCGTTCCGTTGCCAAGAAATGCTGGGGGCTGCTGAAAAAAGAGATCAAAGCGTTGCGGGTGATCGACAGTGAAGGGGTCATCCGGCTCCAGAAGAATCAAGGAGAAGCTTTCAAACTGAGTGTCGCCCGGTTCGAGGAGGAGTTGAGCCAGGTGGTCGATCAGTGCACCAGCTATTTCGACGGCAGCAAGGAAGTTCCCGATGTGTACGTGTTTTACGGCAAAAAGATTATCGATTTATCCGGCTTGGTCGATGCGGCCCAGATTATCGCCGTGGCCGGGGTGGAGATCCAGGGAATTGCGGAGGATAGTCTCGTGTACGCCTTGATCTGCCGGAAGAATAACCGGTAATCAAGGGGCAGAAAGAGGCTTTGATAAGAACATGGAATATTTCTTTCAGACGCGGGCCGAATTGGGTTTGCATGAACTCCAAAACGATCTATTGTTCGGCAAAATCCCGCCGGAGCGTTACCCCGGGCTCATTGAGGGAGCGTGGCAAACCGGCCGGGAGGCCGCGTTGCGTTATAGCAGTCAATACGGCACCAGCAATCCGGAGGAGTTGGCCGTGCGGCTCGGGCTGACCCTCGTCGAACAGGAACAGGGGTGGATAGCACCGGAGTACCGGATCTGTAGCGAGTACTACAGCAATCCGCGGCAGATCATTCTTTATCGTGATACCATTTGTGGCGAGCTGGAAAAGCTCAAGGCCAAGGGAATCAGCCGTTATGAGAGCTATGCCGCGATCCGGCCGTTATTTATCGCCCATGAGCTCTTCCATCATATCGAGTGCCATGATATCGGTCTCACTTCGCGTCGGGATAAATTGATCGTACTCCAGTGGGGCCCATTCCGGGTCACCTCGGGCATCAAGGCGTTATCGGAGATCGGGGCGCACGGCTTTACCAAGGCTTTATTGAATTTAGAGGAGGAAGCGGATCATGAAGCCCTATGACGTTATTGTGGTGGGGGGAGGTGTTTCCGGGAGCGTAGCCGCCATCGCCAGCGCCCGGGCGGGCGCCAGAACCCTGATCGTTGAGAAGATGGGCTTTTTGGGAGGGATGCTCACCGCCGGAGGCGTCGGTCCGATGATGACCTTCCATGCCGGTTCGGTCCAGGTGGTGCGGGGCATCGCTGATGAAGTGGTTCATAACCTGCAACAACTCGGCGGTTCACCTGGGCACATTGTGGACAGCACCGGATATACTTACACGGTCACCCCGTTTGATGCGGAGTTGTTAAAACATGTTTTAGAAAAGATGTATTTAGCAGCCGGCGGCGAAGTTTTATACCACAGCATGCTCGCCGGTGTCGAGGCTGTGGGGGGAAAGATCACGGCGATCACGGTCGCCACCAAGTCCGGCCTGCTGGAACTCAGGGCGGCCAACTTCATCGACGCCAGCGGTGACGGCGATCTGGCCGCTTGGGCCGGAGTGCCTTTTTTATTGGGCCGCCCCGGCGATCACCTGAGCCAGCCGTTGACGATGAATTTCAAACTGGGCCGGGTCGACATCGGGATGGTCAAAGAATATATCCGGAATCATCCGGAGGAGTTCCCCGAAGCCCGGACCGATTTGCTCGACCAAGCACCCCGGCTGTCCATGGGCGGCTTTACCGGGATCTTCGCCGCCGGCCGTCGCAATGGGGAGATCAGCTTCACCCGTGAATGCATTCTATTATTTGAGACCAACAATCCCGGCGAGGTGATCGTCAATACCACCCGGATTCAGAAGGTCAATCCGACCGATGCCTGGGAATTGACCGGGGCGGAAGTGGAAGGCCGCCGCCAGACGCTAGAGCTTTTCCAATTCATGAAGCGGCGGGTACCGGGTTTTGCCGACGCGGTTCTCATCAGCAGCGGCCCCAACGTCGGCGTACGGGAGTCCCGGAAGATTGAGGGAATATACGTCCTGACCGCCGCCGATCTGCTTGAGCAAATCCCCTTTGAGGATGAGATCGCCTGCGGGGGCTATCCGGTCGATGTCCACAGCCCCGACGGCGAAGGCACTAATTCGCGTCATCTGGAATGGGGCGCGATCTACGGTATACCATACCGTTCGCTCATTAACGGGCGGGTGGACAATTTGATCAATGTCGGCCGGTGCATCTCGGCGACCCACGAGGCCTGCGCGGCGATCCGGGTTTCGCCCATCGCCATGGCGGTGGGGCAAGCCGGAGGAACCGCCGCGGCGCTTGCCAGCCGCAATCATCGGGCCATGGCGGATCTGGACTATCGGGCCTTACGTGCCGAATTATTACAAGGCGGCATGTTTCTCCGACTGGCTCGAAGCATAACCGGGGCGTATGAGCCCGGAACATCGAAATAAAAGTAGAGGAAGATCGATGGCTAAGTTATATCAGAATACCGCTGAAATTCGTAGCTTTAACACCAAAAAAATCATTGAAGCCTTGCGTTTTCACGAGCCGGTCACCCGGAAGGATCTCGCTGAAAGTCTGGACCTCAGCTTTGCCACGGTATCCAATATATGCAATCAGCTGATTCATGACGGTTTTTTGCTGGAGACGGAGTCCGAGGCGTTCAACGGCGGACGGATCCCCAAGCTGGTGGCGGTCCATCCCGCTTCCAAGTATATCTTGGGTCTGGATCTGATTCGGAAGGACCGGATCAAAGCGGTCCTGATCAACTTGAAAAACGAGGTGGCGCGGGTCGCGGAGGCCGCAGTCCCCGAGGCCGCTGGTATGCAAGATGCGCTGGAGATCATCGCGACGCTCACCGGAAGCTTATGCCGTTCAGCCGGCCTTGCCGTCGAAGCGATCCTGGGGATTGGGGTCGCAGCACCCGGCATTTTCAGCAAAGAAAGCAATAACCTGGTCAACTCCACCAATCCCATCTATGAAGACCAGCCCCTCAAGGAAGAATTGGAGCGCCTCTTCGGGCTCCCGGTCTTTATCGAAAACGAATCCAACCTGTTAGTGATGGCAACGGCCCTGGCCGGCTATGGCGCCAGCAAAAACCGCGACCTCATTTATATTTATTGCGGTGAAGGGCTGGGCGCCGGGATCATCAGCGACAGCAAGGTGGTTACCGGCAGCAAGGGCCTGGGCGGCGAGATCAGCCATATTCCCATCGGGGAGGCAGGTTTTGAATGTTATTGCGGTCACCGGGGCTGCGTGGAAACGGAATTGACCATGGCCGGTTTTCTACGAAAATACCATCGGCAGCTTGGCAAAGAACCCTGTCTCACCGGCGAAGCCTGGGAGGAGTTTGTGCGGGCGGTCGCCGCCAAGCAGCAGGCGGCTCTGGCGGTTATCCACGAGAACGGCGTCTTAATCGGCAAATTGTTAGCGATTTTGATTAATATTTTCGATCCGGAGGCGATCTATATCGGCGGAATCACCGAAAAATTGTTTAACGATCTCTATCCGGCGATCATTGGCGAGGCCCGGAGCCGCACCATTGTCAGCTCCTTGCACGAGATCTCCGTCTATTGCAGCGCCGATTATGAACAGCTGATCTATCAAGGTTGCGGCGAAATGGTATTCACCCATTGGAAACCGCCGCTCGCCAAGGCCTAACCAGAAATGGATCCGCCAATCTCTAGAACTTGAATCCAACAATGCAACGAGGAATGATACGATGAGTACAACGATCGACCGACTCATCGCCGCTTTAACCGAACGGCAGGGCATCAGCAGTTCCTTGAATGCCTGCATTGGTTTTGACGGTTACATCGATGAGATTTTACGGGTGGTCAAGTCCAAAAAGGCTGTCGATGATTATGAGTTATTTGCAACGATCACCGAGTTTTCAGAGTATATCCGGGATTCGGCCGGCAAAAGTTCCGATACCGAGCTGTTTTCGCGGGAGGTCCGCTTCGGCGGGAACGCCCCGTTAATGGCCAACGCCCTGGCCGGCTTGGGAGTGCGTTCTTGTTGCATCGGGACTTTCGGAAGTCCGGAGCAGCATCCGGCCTTTGCAAACGTCCATCCGGCCTGTGCGCTCCTGAGCGTGGGGGAACCCGGTTACAGTTATTCTTTTGAGTTCGATGACGGTAAACTGATGTTCGGCAAGATTGCCACCCTGGACCGGTTGGGCTGGGAGTCTATCAAAGAAGCCATTGGACTGGAAACGCTCCGCGACCGCTGCGTCGCCAGCCAATTGCTGAGTTTTGTGAATTGGAGTTCGATCCAGGGGATGAATGCCATCCTGACCGGGCTTCGCGACGAGATCCTGCTCCGGTTCGATCCGGAGTTGCTCCGCGCCAAAGTGCTCTTTTTCGATATTGCCGACCCTTCGCGGCGGACCCGTGAGGATCTGCTGGATTTCCTGGCGCTTTTGACTGACCTTGCCAAGCACTGTCAAATTCTGCTGGGCTTGAATGAACGGGAGTCCCGGAGCGTCGCCGACGGTCTGGGAATGGACCGGAGCGGGGCGACTCTGGCGGAGGTGGGCCGGTTTATCTTTGATAAGCTGGGGATCGACACCTTGACCATCCACGGTCTGGACATGGCTCTCTGCTGGCGCGGCCGGAAACTATGGGAAGCGCCCGGATTTTATGTCGCAAGTCCCCGCATCTCCACCGGCGGGGGAGACAACTTCAACGCCGGATTTTGTCTGGGCCGGCTGCTGGGTTTGGCTCCGCAGGAGACATTGATGTTGGCCAACGCCACGGCTTCCTATTACATTCAACATGCGGTCAGTCCCGACTGGGAGCAGTTGGTGAATTTTCTGGCGCAAGAGAGCGTCAAGGAACGGACCCGAGAGAATGTTCAAATTAAATTTAAATGAGAACGGGAAAGAACGGAGGTTCGCCATGAATAATTTTTTGCGAGATATTTTGGATCAGCCCCATAGCCTGGAGGTAGCCTATCAAAGTTATATCACGGCCGAGAACCTGAAAAAAATGGCTCAGATCGCTAGCAGCGATTTTGATCAGGTGATCTTCGCCGGCATGGGAAGTTCCCATGACGCCTGTTATGGCGCCAGCATCTATCTGAACCAGCGCGGCTTCAAGACGGCGGTTTACTCGGCCGGGCAACTGTTGCATTATGAATCGCGGATCATCCACGACCGGACCTTGCTGATCCTGGTCTCGCAATCCGGGGAAAGCGCGGAGATCGTGAATCTGATTGCAGGATTGCCGTCCGCTTGCCCGGTGGTCGCCATTACCAACGATCCCCAAAGCACGCTGGGCCGGCGCGGTAACTTCACCTTCCTGCTGAATGTCGCGCCCGAGGAGTCGATTTCGACCCGGACTTACGGGGCTACACTCATACTGCTCAGCCTGATCGCCAAGATGATGGCCGCGGCAATGGATGAGCAGGTGCTCAAGCAGATCGATTCCAGTCTGGCAAGTTTGCAACAGGTGGTGGCCGATTACCAAGCTTTACAGACCCGGCTGGCCGACTTCTTGAAAATGCCGTCGTATTTACTGCTGTTAGGACGGGGCTTCTCTTATAGCACCATTTTTGCCGGAGGTTTGTTCGTCAAGGAGGTGGCCAAGTTTCCCTCGATCAGCTTGGATAGCGCCGAGTTTCGCCACGGACCGCTGGAGATGGTGGATTCCGATTTCCACGCCGTAATCTTCGCGCCACAGGGTCCAACCTATGGGCTACATGACAAATTGGCCCGGGATATCATCGCCAAGGGCGGCAAAGTCGTTTTTATCACCAACCGGGAGTTCGGCCCGGCGTCGGAGCGGCTCCTGGTGATCAAGCTGGAACCGTGCGAGGAACTGCTGATGCCGATCGTCGATATTGTGCCGGTTCAGCTTATCGCCAATTATCTGGCGGAGGCCAAAGGTTTGGAGGTGGGCAAGTTCCGCTGGTCTTCCAAGATTACCGCTGCGGAATAGAGTCCATGATCGATGAATCATTGCGCGGCTCCCCGAATCGGCTCAAGCGACATTGTTAGCCTATGGTTACTTAATTCAGCGCGAATCCAGTGTTTTTGGTGAACCGCTGGTTCCAAAAGCTAGAACAATCGCTTTGCCTTGATTCATCCCGGTCCATGAACCGGGTTTTTGTTTGGGTATTTTTCAAAAAGGGATTTTGGGTTATAATAAAAATATTACCATCTCTTCCCAAATAGTTGGCGAAGTGACGTTGGAGTGATTTCAGACGCCGGACTTTCATGGGCGGGTCCCAACTGGGACACCGGATGATTGAGTTTCCGATCGCCCAATAAGAAAGAGCGCCATCTTGGTTTTGTGGTTTGTGGATATTCGGCGTGTTCGGGAAGAGGGCCCATGATTTTGGAAAATGGAAGGACAAAGGAGGAGAACGATGATTTTTCGGAAAAGCTGGCTGGTTTGGCTGGTACTGCTGGCGGGATTTGCCGCATTGGCCTTTGGCGATCGCGGACAGGCGCGGGCAAACCAATCTCAACAGGCCCCGGGCAAAGAAGACTTCGAATGGCAAGAGTCAACCCCGGGACAACAGGGGATAGACGAGGCGGAGCTTTCAAAGATCGACCCGTTCGTGCGGCAGAATTATCCCAATATCTATAGTGTACTCATCGTGCGTCATGGGCGCTTGGTCTATGAGCAATATTATCAAGGCCGGAATCGGGCTTCCGATACCCCCGTTTTTTCGGTTACCAAGAGCTTAATCTCCGCCTTAATCGGCATCGCGCTGAGGGAAGGTTATTTGACCAGCCTCGATCAGCGGATTGCCGACTTTATGCCGGAATACTTCGGCGGGAACGGCGATCCGTTGAAGCGAACCATCACCATCCGGGACGCATTGACCATGACCGGAGGATTGGAACCGACCGATAAAAACATTAATGCTTGGCTCTTCAGCGCCGACTGGTTTCAGTACGCCTTGGAGCGGCCTTTGCAGAACCGCCCCGGGGAGACGTTCTCCTACAATACGGGACTGGCCCATCTTTTGTCCGGGGTGTTGACCCGCGCCACCGGGATGAGCACTAAGGATTTCGCGGATCAATATCTTTTGAAGCCGTTGGGCATCACCAATTACCGGTGGCAGGCCGACCCCAAGGGTTATTATGGCGGAGGCCATGGCCTCTTTCTCACGCCACGGGATATGGCCAAGTTCGGCTATTTGTACCTGCGGAACGGGAACTGGTTCGGCCGGCAGTTGATCCCGGAGGATTGGGTTAAACAGTCCACCCGGAAACACCTGGCCGTCGATAGCCTCGAAGGATACGGCTATCTGTGGTGGAACTTCGACCAGGAAGACGTCACGCGGGGGCGGAGCTTTCCGGCCTATACCGCGAGCGGGATGGGCGGTCAACTTATCCTGGTGGTCCCGGCGCTGGATATGGTGGTGGTGATCAGCGCCGATGCGGAGCAGCGTTTCAGGGGTAATGATCCGCAGGAACTGGTCGGCAAAATGATTATGCCCGCGGTAAGATGACCTGAGAGATAAGGATGAGTTATTGCGCCGGCTGAAAGAATTACTTGAGACCGTATCGAGTGACTTCCCTCTCACGGACGCGGACAAAGAGACAGTTCGTGTAATTCACTGCCGGAAATTTACACCGGGCAAGGGAACGCCGATGTTTTCCGGCAATTTACCGCAATGACAAGGATTGACAAAAAAAGATGGTAGTTATAAAATGTATGCAAGTAGATACTTGCATGAAAAGAGATGTGCGTGAATGCCCGATATGAGTACTTCCGATTCTATTTTAGCAGCTGCGATGGAACTTTTTTCAAAAAAAGGGTACGCCGCCGTTACTACCAAAGAAATTGCCGCCAAGGCTCAAGTCAATGAGGTGACCTTATTTCGGCATTTTGAAACGAAACGCATACTTTATAATAAAGTCTTTTCGAAATATATATTTGAACCCAGTTTTGAAGATGTTTTCCATAAACAAATTGCCTGGGATCTATCGAAAGATTTATTAAATATCGCCTCATTTTTTTATAATATCATCATCCGAAACTCAAAATTACTCCAAATGAATATCAGAGATAGTGGTGATTTTTTAGAAGACAGTTTTCCGACCAGGATGTCGCATGAAGCAAAACAAAAACTCATTTTTTATTTTTCGGTAATGAAGGAAAAGGGAGTTGTCACTGAAGAACCTGAAATTTTGGCCACCAATTTTCTGACCATGAATGCCGGAATGACGTTAAGTCTTTTTTTTGATGGTTTTGAAATGAAAGAAGATCTCGAAGTATACCTGGATAAGATGGTAGATATTTTCGTAAAGGGAATCAGAGCCTAAAGGATCAATAATTAAGGAAGGTTGTTTTTATGATGTATGCAAGTACTTGCATAATGAATCATACTTATCAAGCAAGCAAGTACTTGCATTTGCTATGATTTAAAAAACCGGCAATGAAGGCTGATTTTGTCGCCTGTTACCCGTCCCAAAAGGGTCAAGGACTTAGAAGCCATCAAGTACTGATGAAATGAAAAGAGGGGACCTATCATGATGAGACCTATCGGGGCTGTTCGGAAAGTGGATTGTCTTGGCAGATTTGTGATCCCAAGCGAAGTACGGCGGACCATGACGATTGAAGAGGCCGATTCCCTTGAGATTTACGTCGATCGCGACATGATCGTTATGAAAAAATATGAACCGGCTTGCGTCTTTTGCGGAAGTCCCGACGGAGTAGAAAATATCAGGGAAAAAAACATTTGTGCTTCCTGTCTCCGGGCTTTGCGAGACCTTGTTTTTTGATAGTCGGCCCTGAATGTCAACGACTGCAACCGTTTCGAAGAAGAGACCCCCAGTCGAGCGTTTGTTCCAGAAACAGAAGGGGAGAGTCGCCTTGAACCGGTGTTATTTTACAACCGGCAGGAAGAGCAACGGAGAATATGGACACCTGTTTGGAGGATGAAGGGCGATGCTTACAGAGAAAGTCAAAGAGCCGATCAAAGTTTTCGCGGTGTTTTATGAGGGGCGAATCCGGCCAGTATCCTTTGAATGGCGAAACCGAAAGTTCAGTGAGTTTACGATCGTATCTACCTGGGATGGTCATGAGGGTAATTCCAGGGTAATCTTCTTCTCAATCCGCTCCGACGAGGAATTTTATGAAGTGTGTTTCCGGGTCCGCCGGATGACTTGGTATTTGAACCGGATCATTAGCGTATAGAAAGTAAACCGGAATTTACCATCACGGGGACGGCTGAGGCGATATAGGAAAAAGAAAAGTCAGCCGCAAATTTTTTTATGCATCGGGGGATGATAGGAATTGTATCGAACTGACGTTCGTGCTATAATCGGAATCAGAACATACGTTTGTTTCCGGGAGAGATTTGCGGTATGGAGGTACTGGATAAACTCAAGATCCTGGCCGACGCGGCCAAGTACGATGTCTCCTGCTCTTCCAGCGGGGGGAGCCGACGCAATGACGGCAAGGGGCTGGGAAACTCCGCCGCGGCACCGATGGGCATCTGTCATAGCTGGGCGGCGGACGGCCGCTGCATCTCATTATTAAAACTCTTATTCTCGAATGTCTGCATCCACGACTGCGCCTATTGCATCAACCGGCGGAGCAACGACATCCCGCGTGCTTCATTCACGGTGGACGAATTGATCGACCTGACCATCAATTTCTACCGCCGTAATTATATCGAGGGACTCTTCCTCAGTTCGGGCATACTGAAAAGCCCGGACTACACCACGGAATTGCTGCTGAGCGCGATCAAGCGCCTGCGGCTGGAGCAGCGCTTTAACGGGTATATCCATTTGAAAGTGATCCCCGGCGCCAGCCGGGAATTGATCCGCGAGGCCGGGTTGTATGCCGATCGTCTCAGCATCAATATCGAATTACCCTCGGAACAAGGATTAAAGGCGTTGGCGCCCCAGAAACGCAGGGACGACATCCTGACGCCCATGGCCTATATCGGGACCAAAATTCAGGCCAACGCCGAGGAGCGGAAGCTCTACCGCAAGGCATTGCCCTTCGTTCCGGCCGGACAGAGCACCCAGCTGATCGTCGGAGCCTCGCCCGAGCCGGATTCGCAGATCCTTCAATTATCGGAGCAGCTCTACCGCAGGGTGAACCTGCGGCGGGTCTATTATTCGGCCTATGTTCCGGTGAATTCCAATCCGCTGCTCCCGGCGCTGACCGCGCCGCCGCTGCAGCGGGAGCACCGCCTGTATCAGGCGGACTGGCTAATCCGCTTTTACAAGTTCCGCGCCGCCGAGATCGCCGGTCCCCAGCAGCCGTTCCTCGATCCGGAACTCGACCCCAAAACCGGTTGGGCATTGCGGAACCTGCACCTTTTTCCGGTGGAGGTAAACCGGGTGGATTATGAAACCTTGTTACGCATCCCCGGCGTGGGCTTGAAATCGGCCGAACGGCTGGTGGCGGCGCGGCGCTTCGGGCCGCTTGGCTTCGGGGACCTTCAGAAAATGGGAGTGGTGATGAAAAGAGCCCGCTATTTCATCACCTGCCAGGGTCGCTACCTGGAAAAAACGGACAATGACGCCTGGATCCGGCAAAGGCTGCTGGCGGCGGAACCATCCGGCCGGCCCGGCCGCTCTGGGCCCGCCACGCTGCAAATCCCCTTATTCAGCGAGATCTGAGGACGGAGAACAGCCATGATTCACTATCATTATGACGGCAGTTTCGAAGGCTTGTTGACGGTGCTGGCCAGGGCGCTCAAAGAAACCGCCGCAAACTGCGACATATCGGCTGCCGAAGCGGAACAGCCCGATCTTTTCAGCACCGCTGTTGCCGTGCCGACCGATCCGGCCGCGGCGGAGCGGCTCTTCCGATGGCTCTCCGAGCGGTTCTCCCGGACCGTGCTGGAAGAGATCATCTACTGTTTCTGCTCGGAATTGCCCGGAACCGAATCATTCATCCTGAGTTATCTGCGGCTGTTGTTGGCCAGCGGCGGCCGGGCGGCCGCCAATTTCGCCGACGCGACGGTGTTGCGGATCAAGCGGATCCATGGCCAAGTGGCGCATGAGATCGACCGGCTGCACGGTTTTATCCGGTTCCGT
This sequence comes from Hydrogenispora ethanolica, assembly GCF_004340685.1. NCBI lineage: Bacteria > Bacillati > Bacillota > Hydrogenispora > Hydrogenispora ethanolica. The sequence continues at coordinate 42,791 of NZ_SLUN01000037.1, forward strand.
AAATTGGCCGGCGGAATCTACTACGCTCCCATCGAGCCCGATCATAACGTGGTGCAGTTCCTGGCGGAGCATTTCACGGCCCGGTTTGCCGATCAAGCCTGGCTGATTCATGATTTGAAACGAAATTCCGGCATCTATTACGACATGCGGCGCTGCCGGTATATTCCCGAGGTCGAGAATGCGCCGCTCTTCCTGCCGGGCGGCGCGGGCGAGAGCGGCGGGTTGTCAGCGATGGTTTTCGACCCGGCCGAACTCGATTATCAACAGTTGTGGGACCAGTATTTTCAGCATATCGCCATCGCCGAACGGCGCAATAAAAAACTGCAGCGGCAGCGAATGCCGGCGCGCTACTGTCGCTGTCTGGTGGAAAACGTGGTGGAGCACTGACCCGGGCCCCGGTTCCCGCCTCAGTGGAGCGGGTCGGCGCTGTCGCGCCGCCCGGCGCGGCGGCCGGCTTCGGAATGGACTTTGGGCAAACGGACTTCCAGAAAGCCGTCGTGATACCGGAGTGCCGCCTGGTCGGCAACCACTGGGGCCGGGAGTTGCACTGCCTGATAAAAGCCTTCCGAAGGGCGGTTTTCAAATGCGTTGATTCTGCTTTGTAGAATGACCTGCCAGGGGCTGACCGACAGCTCCAGATCCTCCCGCCGGACTCCGGGAATATCCACAATCAGCACCACTTCCCGCTCATTTTCGTGCAAATCGATGAACGGCGCGACATCCCGTTGGAGCAGGTCGTTGAAGAAGCGCGGTGTGAAAGAATGCAAGGCATGGCTGTTCCAAATATCATGATGACGGGTGAACCAGTCTTTGTACTCCATCGGAGCCTCCTCTGGAAATTGGGGGAATCCTAAGCCATGGGCCGTCTTTGACGTCTATAGCTTTTTCATTGCGGAATACGCTATTCTGGCAGTTTGCGGAAGGCGGAGTGCGCTTCGACGAAGCCGGTACCATTCGCCCCTAAATTAACCAGTTTGTAACCGGACCGGCGGAACCTCTAGAGGCTTCCGAACGTTTACATAAATAAAGGAAATCGATCCAGGTTTTTTGTTCGGAGCATGCAATCCGTATGCTATATAGGATAAAATAAATTTTTGGACGAAAGATTTGCATTCCTCGACCGGCTTTAGAAGCCATGAGATAAAGTCTCTTTCCAACCGATTCAGTACGAAAAGGTTTGAAAATCGACTTTATCACTTGCTTCTCTGAGCTTTTGTATTCACCCTGGCCTTTGGACAGGGCTTATCACAATGCTTTTAGAGACATTAGGAATTGAATTCAACTTATGACGGGAACGCGTCATATATAAGAGTAGGAGTTTTGCTTCATTCAGTTCCGGCCGGGAAGCATCGGGTAGGATACGACGATGGGCCGCGGGTGTCCGGGACGGAATGAAGCAATGAGAACTGAGGTGAGCGGTCATGAAGTTTCGTGATTATTATGAGGTCTTGGGAGTACCGCGCACGGCTTCGGATGATGAGATCAAGAAAGCTTTTCGCCGCCTGGCTCGCAAATATCACCCGGATGTGAATCCCGGCGACAAATCGGCGGAAGAAAAGTTCAAGGAGGTCAATGAAGCCTATACGGTCCTGTCCGATGCCGAAAAGCGGCGGCGTTATGATCAATTGGGCCCCAACTGGCAGAACGGGGCCGACTTTACTCCGCCGCCGGGGTGGGAAGGTTTTGATGTCCGGTATGAAAATATGAACGATTTCTTCGGTTCCGGCCGCGGGACATATGATTTTAGCGATTTTTTTAACTCCCTGTTTGGGGGCGGAGTATTCGGGGGCAGGGGCGACGGCCGCCGCGGCAGCGCCCGGCCCACAGCCAGAGGCCAAAACCTCGAGGCGGAACTGCCTTTGACTCTTCAGCAGATCCATCGCGGCGGACCACACCCTTTCATCTATCAAACCGGGGAGAAACGCCAGTCCGTGGAGGTTAATATTCCCATCGGCGTCCGGGATGGAACCACCATCCGTTTGGCCGGCATGGGAATGCCTGGGCTGGGAAGAAGCCCGGCGGGTGATCTGTATTTGCGGGTGAAGGTGCAACCGGATCCCCGCTTCACGCTGAGCGGGCAGGACGATCTGCAGGTCGAGCTGCCTGTCGCCCCGTGGGAAGCGGTTTTGGGGGCTAAGGTGGCGGTGCCGACCATTGAAGGACGGGTCGAACTGACCGTTCCGGCCGGCTCCCAGGCCGGGCAGCGGATGCGTTTGCGGGGCCAGGGATTGAGCCGCGGGCAGGGCGGACGGGGTGATCAATACGTGAAATTGAAGATCGTGGTGCCAACCCATCCGACCGCGCGGGAGCAAGAGCTTTTCACCAGGCTGGCGGCGGAATCCCTGTTCCAGCCGCGGCCCAATGGACCGTAACTGAAAGCAGGAAGTGGATAGCAGCAGCCTTAAGGAGGTTTCGAACCAATGGATATCAACCGCATGACTGAAAAAGTGCAACAAGCGATAAGTGATGCGCAAAATATGGCGGTCCGCCTCAGCCATCAGCAGGTGGATGTGGAACACCTGTTTCAAGCCTTACTGGACCAGGACGGCGGCTTGGTGCCCGCGGTTTTCAATAAGGCCGGGGTCGACCCGGCGGCGCTGAACCGCCGGGTCCGCCAGGAATTGGACAGGTTGCCGAAGGTGACTGTCAGCGGTACGAGCGGCAGCGCTGAACATGTCTATATCACCGGCCGCCTGAACCGGCTCTTCGTATCCGCGGAGAGCGAGGCCAAACGGCTGAATGATGAGTACATCTCCGCGGAACACCTGCTGTTGGCCATGACTGCCGACGGCGGGACCAGCGGACGGCTCCTCAAAGAATTCGGCCTCAGTCGCGACCGGTTGGAGCGGGCCTTGAAAGAGGTCCGGGGCCATCAACGGGTCACCACCCAAAACCCGGAAGCCACTTATGAAGCCTTGGAAAAATACGGCCGGGATCTTACGCAGTTGGCGGCCGAATCCAGACTGGACCCGGTGATCGGCCGTGATGACGAGATCCGCCGGGTCGTTCAGGTGCTCTCCCGGCGGACCAAAAATAACCCGGTGCTCATCGGAGAACCGGGGGTCGGCAAGACCGCGATCGTGGAGGGGCTGGCCCAGCGGATCATCCGCGGCGACATCCCCGACGGCCTCAAGAAGAAACGGGTTGTCTCCCTGGATATGGGGGCCCTGATCGCTGGCGCCAAGTACCGCGGCGAATTTGAGGAACGGCTCAAGGCGGTCTTGAAAGAAGTTCAGCAATCGGACGGGGGAATCATCCTTTTCATCGATGAGCTGCATACGGTCGTCGGGGCCGGTAGGACCGAAGGAGCGATGGACGCCGGGAACCTGCTCAAGCCGATGCTGGCCCGGGGCGAGCTGCATTGTATCGGAGCGACCACCTTGGACGAGTACCGGAAGCATATCGAGAAAGATGCCGCGCTGGAACGGCGGTTTCAGACCGTGCTGGTCGATCAGCCGACCGTCGAAGACACCATTTCCATTCTGCGCGGTTTGAACCAACGTTACGAAGTCCATCACGGCGTCCGGATCAAAGATGCGGCACTGGTGGCGGCGGCGGTACTCTCCAACCGCTATATCTCCGATCGTTTTCTGCCCGACAAAGCCATCGACCTGGTGGACGAAGCCGCCGCCAAGCTTCGGACGGAGATCGACTCGATGCCGACCGAGTTGGACGAATTGCTGCGCCGGGTGATGCAATTGGAAATCGAGCGGGAAGCGCTGAAAAAAGAGACGGACCCGGCTTCCCGGGAGCGGCTGGAACGGCTCGAAAGGGAACTGGCCAATCTGAAGTCGGAATCGGATGCGCTGAAGGCGCGGTGGCAGACGGAGAAGGAAGGGGTGCACCGGCTGCGGCAGTTGCGCGAGGCCATCGAGAGCACCAAGGCAGCGGTGGAGCAGGCCGAGCTGCAATACGATCTGAACCGCGCCGCCGAGTTGAAATACGGCAAGCTGGCCGGTTTGGAAAAGCAACTTCAGGCCGCGGAGGGACAGCTCTCCCAGGAACAAGGCGTGGCCCGGATGATCAAGGAGGAGGTCGACGAGGAAGACATCGCCCAGGTGGTCAGTCGCTGGACCGGGATCCCGGTGGCCAAAATCATGGAGGGCGAGGTTCAAAAATTGTTGAATCTGGAGGAAGAATTACACCGCCGGGTGGTCGGCCAGGATGAAGCGGTGACCGCGGTCGCCGAGGCCGTAATCCGGGCCCGCTCCGGATTGAAGGATCCCAACCGGCCCATCGGCTCCTTCATCTTTCTCGGTCCCACGGGCGTGGGCAAGACGGAACTTGCCCGGGCTTTGGCTCAGTTCCTTTTCGATGACGCCAGCACCATGGTCCGGATCGACATGTCCGAGTACCAGGAGAAACATACCGTGGCGCGCCTGATCGGAGCGCCTCCCGGATATGTCGGCTATGAAGAGGGCGGCCAGCTGACCGAGGCGATCCGCCGCCGCCCCTATGCAGTGGTCCTGTTTGACGAGATCGAAAAGGCCCATTACGATGTCTTCAACGTTCTCCTGCAGCTGCTGGATGACGGACGGCTCACCGACGGGCAAGGCCGGACCGTTGATTTTAAGAATACCATTATCATCATGACCTCGAATATCGGCAGCCAGCGAATTCTGGAGTATGAGGGAGCGTTTGCGGGGACCGGTTACGAAGGGATGCGGCAAGCGGTTCTGGAAGAGATGCGCCATCATTTTCGGCCGGAATTTCTGAACCGGGTCGATGAGACCATTGTTTTCCATTCGCTCAGTCCAGAACATTTGAAAGCGATCGTGGACATTCATTTGGAAAACCTGCGGCAACGGCTGGTCGAACGCCAGATCCGTCTGGAACTGACCGAGGCGGCCAAAACGTATTTGGTCAAAACCGGTTACGACCCGCAATATGGGGCCCGCCCGTTAAAAAGGGCCATTCAAAAAGAGATCGAGACTCCGCTCGGCCGGTTGCTCTTACAAGGGACGGTCCTGAGCGGCCAGCGGGTCGTGGCGGATTACGACACCGGCCGGGAGGAGCTGACCTTTCGTTCGGAATAAACAGAAAAATTGAAACGCTCCGGGCCCGGAGGCAGAGCGATTCCGGGTCCGGTTCTACCGGGGACGACACCCTTGCAGCCTGGCAGATATTACGAATTACCCGTCGAATAAATGGGGAGTAGCGGGAGAATAATGGGGAGAGGTCCATTAGGCGACCTGTAGGGGTGAAATGATTGGACAAAAAGGTCTCTCTCACCATTGCGATTTTATGTTTGGTGCCTTTCATCATGGTTTTAGGCAATTCCATGCTCATTCCGGTATTGCCCAGCATTCAAAAAGAACTTCATGTGAATCTGGTTCAGGTGGGACTGCTGATTACCGTCTTCTCCATACCCGCGGGAATGGTGATTCCCTTTGCCGGGATGCTCTCGGATCGAATCGGCCGCAAAAAGGTGATGTTTCCGGCGCTGTTGGTCTATGGGGCAGGCGGAATCCTGGCGGGCTTATTCGCGATATGGTTCAAGGAGCAGGCATTCGCCTGGATTGTGGTGGCCCGGGTGATACAGGGCATGGGCGCTGGAGGAACCTATCAATTGAGCATGGCCTTGGCGGGGGATCTGATCCAATCCAATGAGCGGTCCAAAGTATTGGGTCTGTTGGAGGCCGCCAACGGCATTGGAAAAGTCGTCAGCCCCCTGGCCGGAGCGGCAGTCGCTCTGATTAGCTGGTATACTCCATTTTTTGTATACGGAGTTTTGGCCATTCCCGTTGCCTTCCTCATCCTGCTGCTGGTGAAGGAGGACACCCAGAAGCTCAAAGAGAAGGTACAGCCGATTCCGGAGTATTTAAAAAACTTGCTGACGATCCTGAAACAGAAATGGCTGCCGCTGTCGGTCTCCTTCGGAAGCGGGCTATTGGCGCTTTTTTCCCTTTTTGGGCTGCTGAGCTTTTATTCGGATATCCTTGAGAAACAATTCAAAATGAACGTCTTTTCCAGAGGTTTGATCCTGGCCATACCGGTCCTGGTGATGGCGATCACCGCCTATGTTTTGGGAACGGTCATGCAAAAGCAACTGGCGAAAATTCTTAAATGGGCGGCGGTGACCGGTCTGTTTTTGATAGGAGCCGGGCTCGTCTTGTTTTGTACGGCCAAAAGCGTCGTTTGGTATACCGCGACCGCCGCGGTTTTAGGGTTGGGAACCGGAGCGGTTCTTCCTTCCCTGAATACGTTGATCACCTCCGCCGCGCCCAAGACGGAGCGGGGTTTAATCACCTGCCTTTATGGGACCGTGCGTTTCTTCGGCGTGGCGATCGGCCCTCCACTGTTTGGGTATGCCGAAAAGATCTCAAAGCCGCCGGTCTTTTGGAGTACCGCCGGAGTGTGTGTCTTGTTGGGGTTGCTGTTTCTGTTCTTCGTAAACCCGGCCAAAATCATCCCCAAAGAGATTCAACAGCAAAGTTCGTCGCAGTCAAAGGGTTGATTCGGGGATGCTGAGGTTTCCTATTTCATGCCTCGGACTCTGTTAATCCAAGAAACAGGAGGTGATCACCGTGGCCAATCTCAACATGGACTTTCCCATCGTCGGCAAGATTCGGAGTGAACAAATTGCCAGTATCGAACAAGCGGTTCAAGAATTGCCGGGAGTCCAAAAAGTAAGGGTGGACTCCGAGCAAAACCATGTCAGCGTGGACTACACTCCGGGACTTGTAACCATCCAGCGGATGAAAGAAGCCATTGAGAGTCAGGGGTGCGACGTATCCGACCGCGGCGACGATTAATAAAGAGAGGGATCAGCCTCTCTTCTATTTTTTTCGTGTCAAAAGCCATGTGATAAAATCTCTTTCCAATTGGTCCAATCGCTGTGATCCTTCCGGCTTTTTAAGCCGGGTTTATCACAGCTCTTTTAAAAGCCATGTGATAAAGTCTTTCGAAACGGGAATCAGCTTGCAAAAGGAATTAAAACGACTTTATCCCTTGCTTCTCTGAGCTTTTGTGTTCACTCTGGCCTTCGGACAGGGTTTATCACAACGCTTTTAAGCGGAACAGCATACCATGCCCAATTTTAAAGAATTCTCGATATTGCCGAAGTCCATCACAAGTTCTCGAATCCAAAGGACCCCCCGGTCGTAATCGAGGTCAGTCACTTTAAAAATATGCACATCATCGAAGAGATCCGGCCCGGAAACCCCGTGCTCATCTTTGACCCATAATACCGGAATTTTACCTTTCATTCGTAATCCCAGTTCATCGGTTCCCATAAACCGAAGGTAAACCTCGGTTAGAATGCAGCGGGACTTAATGTGGCCTACTTTCAACATTACTTCTTCTCCGGTAATCAACATCCATTCACCCCCTCATTCAAAAGTCCTTGTTTCATAAATATTACCCTTTCATGTCAAAGGTTCGAAGTCCATGCTTTTCGTGCGAAAGGCACAACCGGCCCCGGAAAATTGGCCCGGGGCATAAAATGGCTGTTTTTTCCGGTTTTCTCACCCTTATCCTATGGAGTAAAATAGTGATAACTATCGCGGCTTCGACCCGGACTTTTCGAGAGCATTTGGTCCAAGCCGAATTCATGATGGAATGGAGCGGATTAAGGATGAAAAAATGGCTGATGGGATTGTTGGTGGCCGCTTTGGTGATGACCGGTTCTTTGAGTGTTTTGGCCAAACCGCATCGATTTTACGGGAGGCCGGAGAAACCTTATGCCGGCCGCAACCATCGGGTCCGGGAAGACGCCCGCTATGTCATTCACCGGACGGCCCAAACGATCTACGACGCACAACGCGCGGCTGAATTTGGCCGCCGCTATGACGGTTTGCGGTGGGCCATCGGTCATCAGCAACGCGCCCGGCAACTGTATGATGATGGGTGGTACCAGGACGCGATCTACCACTCCCTGCGAGCCAGGGATTTCGCGGTCCAAGTCATCCAGGCAAACCGGGAACGTCCCAGGCGGGAATTGTTCCTGAATGAGACCGAACGCCGTTACAGTCAGAATGCGCCTAAAAAAGATAAGCTCGATATCAAGCTGGACTTCGCCAAAGTAGGCGATGAGCTGAAATTAGTCCGTTTAAAGCTGGGGCTGGACATTAATCAGTAGTATCGGAGCGAGAATCTGCCGAAATCTCTGAACATCTTAACCGCCAAACCTGTATGATATCAGTGACTTGAAGCGCTAACCTTTTTCACGAAACGGGAGAAGGCGAAGGGGTGCGAGTGAATGGCCGATTCGATGGTTGAGATGGAACGAATGATTATTTCCTTCATGGAAAACATTATGAGATGGGTGGAGCGTTGGCAGGAATTCAAGCGGAAACCGGGGCTGAAATTTTTGAAGGCGCTGTTAAATTCGCTGATTTAATGCTGTGATAGGGATGTGATCCCATGGTTGAACAATCAGTCCATAGAGCACTGGCCATGACTTTTTTTGAAAGCCTGGTAAATTTCTTGCGCCGGCGTCAAGTGGGCGCAAATCATCTTCCTTCAACCCGAATGTTGCGAATCCTGTTGAATTTGTTTTGGTAAGGTGCCGATTTTATCACGGGTCGAAGGGAACTCAATTCAGCTATTGGCTGGTACCGGGATGAATGCTTGAAAAGACTTTTTCAAGCATTTTTCTTTTTACGGTTCCGTTGGGAATTTACGGTTTACTCTCTGACTTACCGTGTTTTTGGCAATTGACTGATAGTCAGTCGATGTTTATAATAGGAATAACAGCAAGTGTCTGCCAAAGGAGAGCGAAAAAACATGACCCGAAATCCCCATTCGATCCCCAAGGATCCGGAGACCCGCAAGCAAGAGATCATCGATGCCGCGCGGGAACTCTTTTTGACCCAAGGTTTTGAAGCGACCGCGGTCAGTGACATTGTCAAAAAGGTCGGAGTGGCGCAGGGGCTGTTTTATTACTATTTCAAGTCCAAGAATGAACTCCTGGACGCGGTGGTGGAGCATTTTGCCGAGGATTATCTCGTCGCAATGGAACAAATCGCGGCCGAACCTCAGCTGAACGCCCTTCAAAAATTCCAGACCATCTTGGCAGCGATGTTTCAGTTTCAAAAGCAAAATGAGGAGATCATTTATGTAGTCCATGAAAAGAGCAACGAATTGTTGCATCACCGGGTGGAGCATAAGACATTGGATAAACTGGTCCCGTTATATTTGAGAATCTTGGAGCAGGGAATCCGGGAACAACTCCTCGATCTGAAGTATCCCGGTGAAACCCTGGCGATCATCCTGCCCGGACTGGGCCAATATTTTCATGGTCTTCTTGAAGTCTCCCGCACTGACCCGGAGTTATTTCAAGAAAAAATTCACGCCGGTCTGGCGGTACTGGAGAAAGCGTTGGGCGCGGCGCCCGGCAGTTTGCAGGTTGAACTGTAACAATTCATGAAGCAGGTGCTGATCCATGGATGAAAATGAAATCATTCGGTTGGACGACGTGACCAAGGAATACCGGGTGGGCGAGGTGTCGATCAGGGCTGCCGCCGGGATTTCGTTCGCGGTCAACCGGGGCGAACTGACGGTGGTGCTCGGGCCCAGCGGCGCCGGGAAGAGCACCGTCTTGAATATCATCGGCGGAATGGACCGTCCGACCTCCGGCGCCATCTGGGTCGACGGCAAGAATATCGCCGCCTATTCCGACCGGGAATTGACGCTCTACCGGCGCAAGCAGATCGGCTTTGTTTTTCAATTCTACAATCTGATGCCCAACCTGACCGCGCTGGAGAATGTGGAGCTGGCGGCCCAGATCAGCGATGAGCCGTTGAATATCAAAGAAGTGATGGAAGCGGTGGAACTGGGGCAGCGGCTGGACAATTTCCCGGCGCAGCTCTCCGGCGGCGAACAGCAGCGGGTGGCCATCGCCCGGGCCGTGGCCAAGAACCCGTTATTGTTGCTCTGCGATGAACCCACCGGCGCTTTGGACTACCAAACCGGCAAATCCATTCTCAAACTGCTCGCCAAAGTCAACCGGGAAATGAACAAGGCGGTGATGCTCATCACTCACAACGCCGCATTGGCGGCCATGGCCCACCGGGTGATCCGGATCAAGAATGGCCGGGTCGAAGGGGTGGCCCGCAATGACCATCCCGAGCCGGTGGAAAGGATCGAATGGTGATGGGACTGCTGTTCAAAAAATTATGGCGTGACGTCAAGGAAGCCAAAGGCCAGTTCGTCTCGATCCTAGTCGTGATCGTCATCGGCGTGCTGTTTTACACCAGTCTGAACTCGACCTTGCGCAATCTGCGTTTCACCAGTGAACGCTATTTTACAGCCTACCGTCTGGCCGATCTCTGGATCAGCTTTCAAAAAGCCCCGGAAAACGTGGCAGGGCGGATCCGCAGCCTGCCCGGAGTGAAGCTGGCCAGTGGCCGGGTGGTGAAGGACCAGCAGATCGAGATCGCCGGACATGACGCCATCATCCGGATCATCACCCTGCCGGATCGCCGCAGCGAGGTCGTGAACGATGTCATGCTCAAAGCCGGCCGTTATTTCTCGGAAGGCGAGAGCAATCAGTGCCTGGTTTCCGAGGCTTTCTTCCGGGCGCAGCGCTTGCGGTTCGGCTCCTATCTGGAACCGATCATCAACGGCAACCGGGTCAAACTGAAAGTGATCGGCGTGGTCAAGAGTCCCGAGTATGTTTACGAACTCCGGGACGGCAGCGAGATGATCCCCGATCCGGACCGTTTTGGCATCGTCTATCTGAAGCAGTCCTACGGTCAGGCGATGCTGGATTTTAACGGCTCCTTAAACGAAGTGTCGGTGCTCCTAAAAGACGGGGTCGACCCCGAGCCGGTCCGGCGCAAGCTCGAGAAGACCTTGGAGCGTTACGGCTTGATCGAGACGACCTTAAAAAAGGATCAACTCAGTTATAATACGTTTTCCGGTGAGATCGAACAGTTGACCGCGCTCAGCGGAGTCTTCCCGATGATCTTCCTGCTGGTGGCGGCGGCGATTATTTACATCACCATGACCCGGATCATCGAGAACCAGCGGCTGCAGATCGGCACCATGAAAGCTTTGGGTTACGGAAACGGAGCGATCATGGTCCATTATCTGTCCTATGCGGTGCTGGTCGGGCTGGCGGGCAGCATTTTGGGTTCGGGGGCCGGTATCTACCTCGGCGGACTGCTGATGCAGGTCTATAACGAAGTCTATCAATTGCCCCTGGAACAGATGAAGATTCATTACGATCTGATCCTGCCGGCATCCCTGCTCACACTGTGCTTTTGCCTGCTGGCCGGGTACAATTCCTGCAAAAACGAGCTCAAGCTGCCGCCGGCCGAATCGATGCGGCCGAAAGCGCCAAAGTCGGGAACCAAAACCTGGATCGAGCGGATCGGCCCGCTATGGCGGAATTTCAGTTTCAGCTGGAAGATCATCCTGCGAAACCTGTTCCGCTACAAAAGGCGGGCGTTGCTCACCTCCATCGGGATCATCTGCGCCACCGCGCTTTTATTGACCGCGGTCGGCCTGAATGACTCCATCGGCTTTTTGGTGGACCAACAGTATTCGACCATTCAACGCTACGATCTGAAAGCGACCTTTGACACCATGCTGGCCCCGGCTGAGCTGAGTTATATCCGGAGCCTGCCGCATGTCACCCGGATGGAGCCGGTGACGGAGATCGGCGTTGAAATCCGCCATGGCTGGCGGACGAAGAAAGCCGGACTGACCGGCCTCATCCGGGACTCCCGGCTCTACCGGGTGGTGGACCGCAGCGGCGCGCCGGTGACGATCCCGGCCGGCGGCGTCTTAATCCCCGAAAAGCTGGGGCAGATCCTGGGCGCCGGGTTGGGCGATGTGGTGCAGCTCCGGCCCTTATGGCCGGGCCGCAACGAGGAACGGTATCAGAAAGAGGTCTGGATCAAGGGGGTCGTCTCCCAATATGTCGGGCAGAGCGTCTATAGCCTGCCGGATTTTTGCGGGAGGCTGCTGGAGGAGGACCAGATCGCCAACGGGGTCATGCTGCAACTGGATCACCCCGGCGAGCAGGCCAAAGTCATCGCCAAACTGAAAGAGATGCCGACCGTGGCCGCGATCCAATCCCGGAGCGACGCCGTGGCCAATCTCCAGGAAGCGCTGCAACAATCGGCCTTTTCGATCGGGTTTATGATCCTGGCCAGCGGCGCGCTGGCTTTCGCGGTGATCTATAATATCACGACCATTAACATTTTTGAACGCCGCCGCGAATTGGCCACCTTGAAGGTTCTTGGCTTTACCAACCCCGAAATGCGGCAGTTAATCTTCAATGAAAATCTGATCATTACAGCGTTGGCGGCCGGGGCCGGCTTGCTGCTGGGCCGGTCCTTGCTGAACTGGATCGTGGTGGAGTCCGCCACCGACAATATGAGCTTTCCGGCGATATTGAATCAATCCAGTTATCTCGTGGCCCTGGTGCTGATCTTCGCTTTTACCGTCTCCGCCAACCTGATTCTCATGCGCAAAGTGCATGCCGTCAACATGGTGGAGGCCCTGAAAAGCAGCGAATAATTGCGAACGGAGAAGGTGCTTGGCATGACCAAAAAGAAAATTCTGCTCTCCTGCTTGGGGGTTGCCGTCTTAGCCCTGGCTTTATTCTATCAGCTCAACCAGAGCGTTCCCGTAGAGGCCCTGCGGATCCGGCACGGTATCATCCGGCAGTACGTGGAGGACACCGGCGTGGTCAAATCGCAAGGGAGCCAGAGCGTGTATCTGGAAAACGGGGGCCGGATCGCCGCCATCTTCGTGAAGGAAGGCGACCGGGTCCGTCCCGGCGATCTGCTGCTGCGCATAGATCCGACCGATATCCGCTTGGCCGAGGTCGCCGCCCAGCAGGCCGGAATCGCCTTTGACACGGCCCGGCGGGACTGGGAGAAGTCGGAGAAGCTCTACCGGCTCGGCGCGATCAGTAAAAAGGAACGCGACGATTCCCAAGCCGCCTATCAAACGGCCGCCGCCTCTCGGGAATCGGCGCAACTGGCCCTGGGCAGGCAACGCCAGAACCTGATCGTCCGTGCGCCCCTCCAGGGAATGGTCCTCCAAAAGATGGTCGATCCCAACCAGGTGGTGGCCACCGGCGATGCCGCCTTTGTGATCGGAGAACCGCAGCGTTTGGAGGTCGAGGTGGATATCCTGGCCGACGACGTGGTGAAGGTACAACCCGGGAACGCGGTGACCATCAGCGGCCAGGCCGCCGGGGACGCCAAGCTGCCGGGGGTGGTGACCAAGGTGGCTCCCATGGCTAAAAACATCGTCTCCTCGCTGGGGGTCAACCAGAAACGGGCCACCGTGACCATTGCCTTCACCGGCGCCACCGGTCCGTTGAAACCCGGCTACGATGTGGATGTGCGGATCACGACCCGGACCCGGACGGGGACGGTGGCGGTTCCGCTCAGCGCCGTTTTTGATTTGAGAGGGAAGAATTGCGTCTTTGTCATCGAAAAGGAGCGCGCCCGGTTGCGGCCGGTCCAAACCGGGATCGAAAACGATGAGGCGATCGAAATCCGCGCGGGCCTCAAACCCGGGGAGTGGGTTCTGGCCAAACCGGATAATGCGCTGAAAGAGGGGATGAAAGTCAAGATCCAGCAGCCTGTCGCGGCAGTGAAAATGTGATGGGGTAAAGGCCGGGAAGCTTTACAGCGACAATGCTTTTTGCTACAATAACAGCAAAAGCATTTCGAAAACGTCCTTGCATTGCAGCGGGTTGCCGATGGCGGAGGGAGTTTTTCAAAAAACTCTCAAAGCCGTAGCTTGATTGTCGGTTCGTAAGATCAAAAGATTGGCGCGGCTTCGCTTTGGAAGCCGGGGTTTCGGAGGAAAACCGAGCGCAGAGAATCTTTCCATCTTATGCCGTTCTGCTTGGGGGCGAACCGGTTGAGGAGTGAAACGCGTGTCCCAATCATCGCTCGGTTATATCATCGGTGGAATTATTCCAGCCATCCTGCTGGGGATTTACAGCATCATTCAAAAATACGCCTCGGAGCGCGGCGTCGGTCCGGGAACCCTGTTGATCTTCATCGGGATCGGTTCCATTCTGGTGGGTCTGGTATACTCGGGGATCACCCGCGAGTCCACCCTTACGTTGCCCAACGCCGGGATCGGGCTGTTGACCGGGGTCTGCTGGGCTTTGGCGACGACCTTGATTCAGGTGGCGATGTACCATTTTCAGATGCCCGTCAGCAAACTGGTGCCGCTGTTCAACATGAACACACTGGTCGCCGTGGGCCTGGGTCTGGTGTTTTTTCAAGAATGGTCGGTCGTCAACGGGTTCAGGCTGTCCATCGCCGCGGTGCTGGTGGTCGCGGGCGGAATCCTGGCGGCGAACTCTTGAACGGATCCTCAGCGCCGCGAAAATAGTGTTTCGAAGCAAGGGGCTGTTGCAAAATGAACATGTAAGTTCATTTCCAACAGCCCCTTTTTTTGCTTACAAAGAAATTGCGGGCTCCGCAGAGCCCGCAAAAGC
>NZ_SLUN01000038.1 GCF_004340685.1 Hydrogenispora ethanolica
TCTCTTGGTTTGGTTCGAACTTTTTTAGGTTTTTAAAAATTTTGCTTGACGTGGCACTTCCATATCAGGGATGGTCTTCATCCTTGTAAGGGATCGTATGATCCTTTCATAGGATCCTGCGATCCTTTCTTCCCGAAAGGTCATCCTAGCTTCCCGGAGCCTCGGGGAACCTTCCCCAAGGTTCCGGGATAAAGGACCAATCCTTCGGGATGCTTCCCCAAACCTCCGGGAAAGAGGACGGAGCTTTCGGGAAGCATCGACAAGCCTTGAGGAAACATCCCCGAGATTCCGGGAAGCTTCCCCGGGTTCCATCCCCGGATCGGGAGAAGATAGCCGGGTTGATTTTGAAATCTTTTCGGGAGAGGGATGCGGCAAAAAATGATACCCAAACGACCTCCGTTGATACAAAGAGAAAACAATCGTATGAAGCAGCAACCGGCAAATCTGCTGTCATAAGATTTGCCGGTTGCCGTTTCCTATCGGAATGATTCTTTGGACGTTTGCTGATCGCTTATCCCAGACTTGCGTGACTTCTATATAAGTTGAATTAAATATCTGTTATGCATCATGTCCCTAAAACCGGCCATGATGGATAAATTAAGGAATTTATTTCATCCTATCTATCAAGATTTTTCAATATCTCTTCGTAACGCTCAGTCCCCAGGTCGCTGGTTTCCCCTTTATTACAGAAAACCAACCCGGCTAACTTCTGATTCGGACGTTCCACAATCAGCTTGCCCTTCATTAGCTTGGACTCTAAAACACCAAGCGCTTCTAGAAATCTCGGGTCTTTCTTTGCCTTATCATAAAAAGACAGCACATAGACATAGAAGAAAAGGTTGTAATTGAAGAAAGGGTACGCCACTTGCATGAATAGGGTGCCGATTCCATAGTGGCAAGGTCCGAGAGGGGCACGGGTTTCCCAATGATCGAGCAAGAATTCTACCGTTTTGTCGAGAGAATCATGGGTATTGCGAAAAGGTGTAAATCGGAAGGCATCCAAAGCCGCCAGCGTGGGGCCGGGATTGGAGAATTCTGTTTCCGGGCCTCTTCCGAAGCTAAACTTATTACAACGCCAGCCGCCATCGCGATGCTGAATTTCCAAGAGGTGCTCAAAGGTTCTCTTGAGCCTGCTATCCGAAGCATAACCCAAATGACAAAGCGTTCGGGCGGCGTGAATGGTATGGCAAGGATATATTGCGCCTTGCGGGGACAGCTTAAATCGCCCGTCTTCCCGCCACGCACTGAAGATCAGCTCGGCAGTCTCTTTCAATACCGGTTCGGAACGGTCCATTCCCAGGTCTGACAGCATCAATGCGCAATCGAGGGTGGTAAATGGGCTTCCTTTCATGAGTCGCCGGTCGGGAGTGGCCCAATAATCAGCACCATTGTCATGGCGTTTTGCCAAAATCGCTTCCACATCGGATTGATACTGCTTTGCGATGGCCATTGCTATCGAACCCCTTTATCTTGCTTGTAGCTACTTTCTTCCCTTCTTCTCCAGCGCCACCTGGCAACGATTTTTCTGCAAAATGACCTTTACCACGTCCAATACCAACCGCTGATCCTCGGATTCCATCCGATCCACTTCCACCATGGCTTCAAATACTTCCGGATTGCGGACCGGGAGCGCGGCCGTTTGCTCTTCTCGCTCGGAGACCAGATATTCAATGGGCACTTGAAAGAAGTCGGCCAATTTGCGGAAGGTTTCCATGGAAGGTCTGACGCCCGATTCGACTTTGGCGATATAGTTCTCCGAGAGACCGAGCAACCTACTTAACTCCGACTGAGTCAGGTTTTGTTCCTTCCGGAGCTTTTTTAACTTGGCGCCCAAGACGTTTTGCGGCATAAAAAGATCCTTTCACAAAAACATACTTATTATTAGTATAAAATAATGGAATGTTATTGACTTATATATAAATTATTAGTATAATTTATTTGGAAATATTCTCCTGAATTTCATCAATTAACTGTATATCGCGGAATCCGGGATCAACCGGAAGAAGTATCATGCCGTTCAGAAAAAAGCGGAGCCGCCATTCATCAATAAAAGCCGGTAATATCCCTCATTCTCGATTCATTTTACCATAAACAGGATTCTGGCTCAAGGCGGAGAACCGTTCCCGCCGGAAAAGAACCGTTATATCACGGTATGTCTCCTTAATAAACCATTAAGCCAGGAGGTCCCGCCATGTTAACCGATAACAGCAAAGGCATTCAAAAATTTATCCTCCATCGTCTCTGGCAGATTCATGAGGAGATCGTCAAACTTGACCCGGAATACGGGGAGCTTGGAGAGGAACCAGGTCAATTGCTGAAACAGCTCGCCGCCAAGTTGACTCCGGAAGACCAAAAACTCCTGGACCGTTATGATTGCCGCCGGATGGATCAGATGAACCGGCAGGACGAATTGATCTATAGTGAGGGATTGATGGACGGGATGTTATTCGGGTATTGGGTCGCCATGGCGGGGCAGGGAGTGGAAAGGATCAGGGTCTGATGCAAAGGCGGTCGGCGCCGCTTCCATCGTCCCGGGTTGCGTTCTGACACGCAAATAGCGGATTTTCAAAATAGAGACAATCTATGCGTAACAGGGTTTATAATGGATTAAAGCCATCGTTGTATGCTACTTGCGAATGATGAATTCATTTTGAAAGGAAGTGCGCTTATGGATACATCAAAAAAGCCATTATTCAGTCATATTGACTGTATAGAACTCTACACTCCGGACATACAGCAGGGAATTGAATATTATTGCAACAGTCTTGGGTTGAAAGTTTTATGGAAATCCGCTTCCGAAGCGGGCCTTGGAATGAGTGAGGGAATCACCGAAATTGTCATTCAGAACCAGCGCAAAGAACAGAATATTGATATCAAAGTCGATTCCGTAATCGAAGCGGTGAAAGAAATCGAAAAGGCGGGAGGTCAAATCATCTACGGGCCTTTTGACATTCGAATCGGGAAATGCGCAGTTGTAAAAGATCCCTGGAACAATCGATATGTAATCTTAGACACTACCAAAGGCACCTATATTACTGACCATGACGGGAATATTATTGGACAGAACAAACCTTGAGTCCGTCCCTGAATCATGAGAGGATAGCCGGGTTGATTTAGGAATTCTTTTTGGGGGGAGCGAACAACCATCAAAAAACCAATTCCTGCGATCGGAACTGGTTTAGGGAAAGTGAAGATATGGAATGAGGAGAATGAGAAGTATATTTCAGGCCGGTAGGAGTTCCGGGAGTGGACTTCCCGGTTGTGGCGGGAGCTTATTCTTCCCATTCTTCTTTTCCCGCCTCGTTCATCAGCCGGGCATATATGCAATGAATCCTTGATGGATATGATTTGCGAAAATAACGAATGCTTCACCGTGGGGAACTATGAATCGGACGAAGGCGATGGAGGAAGTGAGGGTGTTGTTGGAATTTATTAGATTTAAGTATTTGTGAGACGGAAAATAATTTTAAACCAGTCCTCTTTTGATTCTTAATCACTTAACTTATCATATTTATATTTTATCCTTCGAATATCATAAACATTCACAGTTGAACATCTATAAAGGGTTTCATCAAATATCGCCAGATTATAACCATCTTTATTCATTGTACTTTGATACTCTATACCCGCAAATCCACAGCTTTTGATAAAATCACTGATATATTGAGTAGGTAGATAATCAAGCAAACTATCATGTCTACGCATGGGTTTGGCGATATCATGACTTATTTTTTGTAGATGTTTTTTATTTACTGCATGAAACTTTTTATCGCTCCCCCAAAAAGGGCTAATCTGATCCACATGTGTTAAATCAATTACCTCGATATCCTGTTTTAAAATAAACTTTCCAACCGCCACATAATCATAAATGCCTGCCCTAATTTCATTGATAGCCGTTACAGCTGTATCGGCAAGGTACAGACAACTTATACCTGCAGAATTAGCTCTTCCAGCTGTAGCTTTATCTGAGGGTGGCGCACCCATTTCATCAGTATTAAAGCCGGTCTTATCGGTACAAATTCTTGCTCTGTAAAATACTTTTCTCGTCTTATATGATTTCTTAATAAGATTACATAAACTAAAGAATTTTTCTTTATTTATACAATCCGTATGGAAACGGTTAATCGTTTTTAATCCTTCAACGAAATCCTCCCACTCGCAAGTTTTCATAATTGAATTTTCTTGAAGATATTCTTCTTGATTCAATTCCAAAATCCCAATCGGTGCATTAAACAATTCGGGATGTTCTTCATATCTCTTATGACAGATACCAACTATAGCCTTGTCTGCTAGATCACTATCGAGATTAAAAATATTCCATCGTATACAAAGTTCATCTTTTAATAAGTTCCTATCCTCGGAAGGATAGTTATTAGGCAAATCGTCATTAATAGTATAGATATCTAATAGATCATCAAACATCCCTTCTAATTGATTATTGGTATCAGTATTGTATATAAAAACATTTTCTTTTCCACATAATTCACAAGCACCAATTTGATTTAACTTTTCAATGGTAGCTCTTATTATTGTATCTTTAAAACATTCTTTACAACATATCATCACTATTCCACCTCATCAAGGTATTGTCCAATCAGCTCAATGTGGTGCATTATTGTAAGCTTTTTAATTGTTCCCAGCCCGGGATATGTTTCATTTTTAAAATGCATTAAAAGTTCCTTCAATCCCAATGTATTCATTTTATGTGTCATATCCCAATTATTGAGTTTCTTCAACGCCTCATAAAATTTTCCCGCCGGATTTGTGATATCCTCATTGGAATCAGAAACAAAATGCTTAATACGCAAACTCTTATCTTCTGCAAAATAAACGACATGTAAAGCTACGGCATAGGGTGCAAAGCCAGCTTCTAAAAAATTATCTCCTACAATAGAAAAGTCCGAAAAACCAATGAACTCATCATCTTGATAAAATAAATGATCATCGGAAAAGGGCTCATCAATTTCTGCATAATCAGTATTTCGATTCTGTTTTTCAAACTTGTCATCAAGTAAAATCCTATTGCTTTTAATTTTACGTCTAAAAACACTTTCATCGGGAATCAACGAATAACGAGGAGATTCTGTGGAAAACTCTTCTGAATAAAGATCAATAAAATCACGATTATTACATATGACCATTAAATCTTTTTTATTGAATTCTTTTATTTTTAACTGAGTAAGTTCTGACTGTGAACTGGTATTAAAAATATGAGCTTTTATTACCAGCTGGTTTCTTAATAATTCTTCATACTTTTTCGAAATTTCGCTTTTCTTTTCGTCTTTTAAATCTTTGAGGAACGAACCCACTTGAGGATTATGGATGATGGCTATTTCATTTTCATTTTGAATATACGAATTTAAAGTATTAATCAATGTTGAAGATAATTTTATCGGCTCAATAACAGGCATGACATGTTTTCCAAGACGTTTAGAATCCACTAACTCACTCAAAGCCAGCAACTCGTATTGTCGACCCCGTAAGTACGGAAAATACATATCATTAACCCCCAAACTCGTTATTCAAGAACAAATTCAGCTGTTGATACTCACCTTTTTTAAACTTCGCAAAATAAGCCAGAAATTTCAATTCATAAGGTATATTTTTGTATTCCTCAATTTCTATATTAGTTCTCTTTTTTAATTCATTCAACATATAATAATAAGATTTTTCGAGGTGAATATTCTTAAAAAGTTTATAACATTGATTATAATGATTGACTTGCGATACCACAGGGATTTCTCCATAATGAATTTTAATAATATTCTCAAATTCCGCTTTTCTCAAAAGCTTAAACATAATTTTTGAGTCTAAGCGAGAGTCATCCTTACTTGGTTCCTTTCTGAGGCTCAATGTGTTACGTTTAGTCAAAATATAAATACCAACAGGACTATTATTTAACAAATCATCTAGTTTATCAAAATTATCCTCACAAGTTACTACACATACATGATCGAAAGCCTTATAATAATCACTTAACTGATTTTCTAAACGTTCAAAACTATCTAATTCTGTCTTTATTTCATAAACAACAGCTTTTCCGTTTATTAATATGAAATCGGCCTTTGATTTGCCAATTGGCATCTCAGTTAAAGCTGTAGTTGTTTTTAAACTATGTTTAGCAAGTAATAATTTATTCAATAAAGTATTTTTATAAAAATATTCGTTTCGATAGTTATATGTCATAATTTTATAAATTTCACTTATGAGGATTCGATTGCTCTTAGTTTCGATGTCGTTTATATATCGGTTAATAACTTCAACATATGTGCGGTTAAAATTTTCTGTAAGTAGATCAGCAAATGTATTCCGGGTAAAAAATCTGTTCAAGATAATATTGTTACTTGAATTCATTTTATCACCCTCTCCCAGCAACCTAATGATACAAATTCATTTTACCACAGTCCCGCCTTTTTAAAAGACATTTATTTACAATTACCTTTTACTGCCTTACTACTAATCATCCTAATCTTCGCGTCCTCCGAGGTCACTTTCGACATTCCGGAACTCTCCCTGGCGATTATCCAAACCGCCGCTCATTTATCCCGATCTTGCCGGGATGGTTGCGAAACGCCGAGATAATCCATAAGGGCGGTTTGAAATATCTTTGAATAATTCACGCCTTGAGCTTCGGCCAGCTCTTTTAACCACGCGGGTATGGTCAGATTTGTCTTAACAGCCCGGTTATCCAACTCATTCCTTACCAAATCGGGAAAAACCGTAATGGGGGAAACAAGATATCCCGCCGCGGTTTCCGGGTCCACCTGCGGGCTTTTGGAGGGGAGCGGCAATTCGTCTCCGTCTTTTTCCATACCGTAGACATGCAGCTCTAATGCTTCAGTGGCCTGTTGCCGCGCGGCTTCAAAATCCTCGCCATAGCTCACGCAACCCGGAAGATCGGGAAAATATACGCTATACCCTGTTTCAGTGGGTTCAAATACGGCCAAATAAGTCAATTTACGCATCATCGATGGCTCTCCTTTCGCGAATGGGCTTTACTTTTTTAACCCCGCTTGCTTAAATATGCTATTCAGCGTACCGGGAGCAATATCCCCTTTACGGTTTGGCACCGTGACTTTACCGGGTTTGCCGGGTTGAATATGGGAGCCCTTGGTTCTTTCTTCAACCGGCATCCATCCATCTTGATATAAAATTTTTAGAAGCCATGTGATAAAGTCTCTCGAAACGGAAATTAGCTCATAAAAAGATTTAAAACGACTTTATCACTTGCTTCAGGCAATCGCTGTGACCCTTCCGGCTTTTTAGCCGGGTTTATCACAGCTCTTTTAGTACCTCTCTGATGGTCAATTTGCTCCCCCCTTATGTTTCTATAATACGCCTCAATTATACGCATGTCGATAAGTTGCTAAATTTCCCCAATCCGCTCCAACCATCGGCCAACTGAACGAAGGCAAATTGATGGCCCCGATCAGCAGGAATAAATGCCAATGTGTGGAAATAATTACCCTATCAAATACCCAGTCCGCAACGGCAAATAAAGTGTTGCGCTTTGCGCATGAACAACGCATCCTGAACCTACGGGAGGTATATTTTTGATCGAATTGCTTAGCCAGGAGATCCTCAGCCACGGCGATAAGTCCCGGATTCTGCCGCTCGAACGGTTGGCGGATCTGCAAAAGGATATCGCGGAATTCGAAGAACGCCAAGACCTGAACGGGTTTCAAAAATGGATTGCGGGCAGTCTCTATCAGTTTGACTCGCCTGCCGCGGATTTCGGGAGCCGTTCGCTGCTCATCATCGCCTCGCCCAACCCCGCCTATGCCAAGGTCATCTTTCACTGGCAAGGCCAAAAAGTTCCCCTGATCTGTCTGGCCCGCTCCGAGATGGGTAAGAAAGCCGCGCCGGCGAGGACCAAACAATATCTGACCCGGTTTCTGAAACCGCTGGGATACCATATTCAAGCCGCGCCCCGGCTCCCCCTGAAACGTCTGGCGGTGCGCAGCGGATTGGCGGCCTACGGCCGCAACAACATCTGTTATGTCGAGGGAATGGGCAGCTTCTTCACCCTGGTGGCCTATTTCAGCGATATCCCCTGTGACGCGGGGGACTGGCATGAGCTCCGCGTCATGGAGCATTGCCAGAGTTGCAACGCCTGCCTGAAGAACTGTCCCACCGGCGCGATCTTGCCGGAACGGTTTTTGATCGACAATGAGCGCTGCCTATCCTATTTCAACGAGAGCCCGGGGGATTTCCCGGACTGGCTGCCCCGGTCGGTCCATCATTGCCTGTATGACTGCCTGATGTGCCAGAGAATCTGCCCCCAAAACCGGGAGCGCATCGATCATGTCACCGGTCCCGTCGAATTTGACGAAGCCGAAACCGCTCTGCTGTTGTCCGGAAAAACGTTGCCGGAGTTCCCTCCCGCGCTGCGCCGGAAAGTCCGGTTTCTGGGCATGGACGAATGGCTCGGCGCCATGCCCCGGAATATCCGGGTTTTGCTGGAGAATCATCAGAGTGCCTGACCCGGATAATCTCCTCTCCCAATCCCAAAAGAATCCCCTCCCGAAATAAAAAACCGACAGTACGGTCCTCCCGTAGCTGTCGGTTTCGTTTGGCTCCGGCCCTGCCGCTACATCTTCATGGTGTCTTTCATATAGTCGTCATAGTTGCCGCCTTTTTGGCTCTTGGCGTCGGCGCGGAACCGTTCGGGCAACGCTTTCCGGTCGTCGCCGCTGACCACGGCGATCTGCCAGTCGAAGACCGTCTTATTCTCCAGCTCGCTCAAAGGGACGCTGAAATCGACGTTGTTCTTGTCCACCATCACTTCGCCGTCGATATTGCGGGTGGCGCCGGTTTTGACATTCTTGATCGAGACGGCCCACTTCCCGTCCCGGTTGATGACGCTCAGGATATAATCGGCTCCGATCTGCGGCCATTTTCCGCCGGTATTCTTATTGGAATCGGTGTCGAAGCCGACCATCCAGCCGGAGTTGGCGGCGATTGTAGCGGGGACCGGCGCCTTGGTGTTTAAGACGATCGTCACCTTTTTCTCGAAAAACATCGTGTTCAGCTTCGCCGGGATCAAATAATCGGGAAAATTCGCCGCCGCTTGGAGCGGCGCGGTCAGATACCCCGCCAGGCCCAGAATCATCGCCCCCAGAAATGATACCGCCATGAAACGCTTTTTCATTGAACCACTTTCCTTTCCATGATCGTTTTTATCGTTTATTTTGATGCCGAAACCCTCAAAGTTTCCGGCTGGCCGGTTTCCGAAGCCGTCCTCCCAATCATCCGGGACTGTCCGCGACGATTTTAGGAGGACTCCGCCGGAGCCGGGACTGCCGAGCTAGGACTCCGCTCCCACCGTCACCGGCGGCAACAGTTCATCCGGAGGATGAGCCGCCGGTTGCTGCGAACGGTTGGCGAGCGACCGTTTCCGCCACAGCAGGTAGATGGCGGGGTACACCGCCAGCTCCATCAGGAAGGAGACGAAGATCCCGCCGACCATCGGCGCGGCGATCCGCTTCATCATATCGGCGCCGGTCTCCGACAACGGCGCCCACATGATCGGCAGGAGCCCCATGAACATGACCGCCACCGTCATCATCTTCGGCCGGATCCGCTTGACCGCTCCCTCATGAATCGCAGCCTTCAGATCGGCCAGGGTCTTCATCCGGCCCTCTTTCGCCTGCGAATCATAAGCCAGGTCCAGGTAAAGGAGCATAAAGACTCCCGTCTCGGCATCCACGCCGAGCAGGGCGATGATGCCGCACCAGACGCCGATGGAGAGGTTGTATTTGAGTAAAAAGAGCGCCCAGGCCACGCCGATTAGGGAGAACGGCACCGCCAGCAGAATGATGGCCGTCTTTACATAAGAGCGGGTATTGAAATATAACAGGAAGAAGATGATCGCCAAGGTCACCGGGATGATCAGCAGCATCCGGTTCTTGACCCGTTCCATCGATTCGTACTGCCCGCTGTAGCTGATGACATAGCCGGGCGGTATCTTGACGTTCTTGGCGATGGTCGCTTTGAGTTCCGTCACATACCCGCCGATATCGCGATTGCCGGGATCCACGAAGACGTATCCGGCCAGCCGTCCGTTCTCGTCGCGGATCATGCCGGGCCCGGTGGTCAGGGTGACCTCCGCCAACTGGGAGAGCGGCACCTGGACCCCTGCCATGGTCGTGATATAGACCTGGCGGATCTTTTCCGCCGTATCCCGCAGCTCCCGCGGATAACGGAGATTGATCGGGAAACGTTCCCGGCCTTCGATGGTTTGAGTGATATTCTCGCCGCCCACCGCGTACATCAGGTTCATCTGCACTTCCTCCACGGACAGTCCGTAGCGGGCGATCTCGTCCCGCTTCAAGTTGATATCCACGAAGTAGCCGCCGGAGGTCCGCTCGGCGTAGACGCTGCGCGTGCCCCGAATCATCGGCACATGGAGCTCGATCTGTTTCCCGATTCTTTCGATCGCCGCGATGTCGTCGCCGTAGATCTTGATGCCGACCGGAGTCCGGACCCCGGTGGTCAGCATGTCGATCCGGCCCTTGATCGGCTGCGCCCACATGTTGACCTGGCCGGGGATGCGCAATTCCCGGGTCATCTGCGCCAGCAGCTCCTCATAGCTGATCCGGTCCGGCCAGAACAGGCGGAACGGGCCTTTGAGGAATTCGGGCAGCCCGCTGTACCACTGCCGCTTCTCCCGCCACTCTGCTTCGGGCTTGAGAACGATGGTCGTCTCCATCATCGAGAACGGCGCGGAGTCGGTGGAGGTCTCGGCCCGCCCCGCCTTGCCGAAGACCGTGGCCACTTCCGGGAAGGACTTGATGATCTTATCCTGCATCTGGAGGATCTTCGACGCCTCGGTCACCGAGATCCCCGGCAAGGTGGTCGGCATATACAGGATCGACCCTTCATTCAGCGGCGGCATGAATTCGCTGCCGATAAACAGGAAGACCGGCATGCTCAGGGCGAAGACCAGCGCGGCGGCGAGGATCACCCGTTTCGGGTACTTCAGAACGAAATCGATGACCGGGCCGTAGATTTTGAAAAGCGCCCGCGAGAGCGGATGATCCTCCTCGGAATGGATCGTGCCCACCAACACCTTATTCGCCATGCCGTTCAGCCAGCCCGGTTTGAGATGGAATTTCTTCACCCGGATAAACAACAGCTGAATGGCTGGCACCAGCGTGATCGCCAGCAAGGCTCCGAAGAACATCGCGAAGTTTTTGGTGAAAGCCAGGGGCCGGAAAAGCCGTCCTTCGATCCCCTCCAGGGTGAAGATGGGCAGGAAGGAGACGCCGATGACAATCAGCGAGAAGAAGGACGGACGGCCCACCTCCTGCATGGAGCCGATCAGTACCTCGCGGTAATCGCCTTTCTCCCCCCGGGCCTGCCAGAGATGGAGCTGCTTATGGCCGTTTTCGATCATTACGATCGAGGCGTCGACCATCGCGCCGATGGCGATGGCGATCCCGCCCAGGGACATGATATTCGATGTCAGCCCCAGATACTTCATGGGAATGAACGAAAAAAGCACCGCGATGGGCAAGGTGACGATCGGCACCATCGCCGACGGCACGTGCATCAGGAAGACCAGGATCACCAGGGCGACGACGATCATCTCTTCGAACAGCTTGTTGCTGAGGGTCTTGATGGAGTCTTGGATCAGCGTCGAGCGGTCGTAGACCGGGATCAGCTCCACGCCTTCCGGCAATTGAATCTCTTTGAGCTTCTCCTTGACGTTATGGATCACATTCATGGCGTTTTCGCCGTACCGCATGATCACGATCCCGCCGACGGTCTCGCCCATGCCGTTGAAGTCGGCGAGGCCGCGCCGCATGTCCGGCCCCAGGCTGATTTTGGCCACATCTTTGATCGTGACCGGGAAGCCGTTCATCGATTTGAGCACGATTGCGCCGATGTCATCCTTGCCTTTGATATAACCGCGCACCGTCACCATGAATTCCCGTCCCGCGATGTCCAGCAGCCTGGCGCCGACCTCTTCGTTGGCGGACTGCACCGCCCGGACTACGTCGCTGACGGACAATTGGTAAACAGCCAGCGCCTTCGGGTCCAGGGTGATCTGGTATTGGTTGACAAAGCCGCCGATGGACGCGACCTCAGAGACGCCCTTGACCGCCTGGAGCGCGTATTTGAGTTGCCAGTCCTGGAAACGCCGCAGGTCGGCCAGGGAGTTCCGGCCGGTCCGGTCGACCAGGGCGTACTGGTAGATCCAGCCCAAGCCGGTGGCGTCGGGCCCCAGCTCCAGCTTGACGCCCTGGGGCAGCTGCGTACTGACTTTGGAGAGATACTCCATCACCCGGGAACGGGCCCAATACACGTCGGTACCGTCCTCGAAGATGATATAAACATAGGAGAAGCCGTAATCGGAAAAGGCCCGGATATCCTTGACCTTCGGCGCGCCGAGCAACGCCGAGACGATCGGGTAGGAGACCTGGTCCTCGATGATTTGCGGCGGCCGGTCCCAACGGGCGTAGACGATCACCTGGGTGTCGGTGAGGTCCGGGATCGCATCCAGCGGGATCTGATGGATGGCCCAGATAGCCCAAAAAACGACGGCCACCACTCCGATGAAGACAAACGCCCTGTTCCTGGCGGACCATTCGATAATACGTTCGATCATGTGCAGGATCCTTTCCTGGCAGATTTTCGCGGCCCGTATCCGGGCTCCGTCAGCGAAGCCTGTTCACGGCCATCAATGGTTCATGCTCATGTTGCCGGTCGCCGCCTTGAGCTGACTCTCGGAATCGATAAAGAAATTGGCGGAGCTGACCACTTTTTCACCGAAGCGGACGCCGGAGATGACCTCGTAGTATCCTGCGGCATGGCGGCCCAGCACCAACTGGCGCGGTTCGAAATAACCGTCGCCCTGGCTGACGAAGGCAAGCTGGCGCCCGCCGCTGTCGATCACCGCCTCTTCCGGCAGGGCCACCACCGCGCCGATGGGAACCTCGATATCCACATCCACGTAGCTTTCATGCGCCAGCGGAGTGTCCGAGCCGGCCAGAATCCGCGCCCGGATGCTGCGGGTCTCCGGGTCGAGGACCGTATCCAGCGAATCGATGGTGCCGTATAAGGTTTTCCCGGCCAGCTCCGGGCCGGAGATGCGGACTTTTTGGCCTGCCTTGACATAGGGGAGATCGTTCTGGTAAATCCGGGCGTAGATCCAAACCCGGGAGGAGCTCCCCCCCTCGATCAGCGAGTCGTCGCTGCGGCCCCGGGCGATCAGCCGGTTGATCTGGGCGTTGCTGTAGCCCATGATCGCCAGCTTTTTGCGGGCCGAGTCCAGGATCACCCTGGCGCTTTCCTGGCCGTCGCCCCCGGCCAGGCTGTGATAATAACGGTTGGCGCTGATCAGCTCCTGCTGCGCCGCGTAAAGATCGGTATCGTGAGAGATCGTGCCGTAAGCCCGGATCGTCCGGCTCAGCGCCTGTCTCCCGACGACTGTGGTTTTCACGCCGATCAGCTGCTGCCGCCGGGCGTCCAGTTGAATCGGAGCGTATCCCGGCACATTCTTATCCTCCGGGGCCGACTCTCCCATAGCCATGCCGGGCATCGCGCCCATATCCATCCCGGCCATCGCCGGGCCGCTCTCATCGCCCATCTCCATGGCTGCCATCGAATCTTCCCCGCCGGCCGGACCGGCCGGTTTCAGCTGGTGGTAACCGATCAAGCCGGCCACCGCCAGGACGACGGCTACAGCCGCTCCAATCACGATTTTGCATCGGGTTTTCATGGTTTTTCCTCCCCCCGCAGCGGGCTTCCGGTATAAAACTCCAGATAAACTCGTTCCTCCATCGCCCATTGCTTGCTCTTTTCGATTCCCGACAGGGTGTCGTATACGGCCTGGAACGTCTCGATCAATTCGCTGAAACTAATCCGGCCGATTTGGTAATCCTTCAGCGCGACGTCGAAAGCCTGTTGCGTTCCGCTTTTCAGCGCCGTCTGGTAAAGGGTCAAGGCCTCGTTGGCCTTGGCCAGCGCCGCGTAACGGGCGCGAACCTGTTGCGCGATCCGGTTCTCAGCCTCCCGGCGTTCCCCGGTCGTCGCTTCGCGCATGGCCGCGGCGGCGTCGATCAACGGCGCTTGCTTGGTCTTGTAAAAGAGCGGCAAGGGAATGGCGACGCCGAGCGAATACGTCTTATCCCCGTTCTTCATCGTCTCCAGGGCGCCGCTCAGCATGAAGTCGGGCAGCGGCTCCAGCCTCATCTGCTCCGCTTCCGCCGCCATCCGCCGTTCCATCGCCCGCTTCATCCGGAGTTCCGGGAAACCGGCCAAGGCCTTGTCGACCAGCTCCGTTTCCTTGGGCAGCTGTTTGAGGGGCGCCGGATCCGCGCTGAACACGGTATCCTTGGGAATGGGCCCGCCGAGCATCGCGGCCAGATCCGCCGCCATCCGCTCCCGCTCCGCCGCCATCACCGCGCTATCCGTCCTGGCCATGGCTTTCATGTTATGAGTGCGGATATACTCGGACAGCGTGGCCTTCCCGCCGGCAAAGCGGGCCGCGATCACCGCCCCCACGGCTTCCAGCTGTTTCTGCTTCTGATATTCCACGGCCAGCCGGGCGTCCATGGCCGCGATGCCGTAGTACATCAAGGCGACATCCTTCTTCAGGTCGGCGGCTTTCATGGCGTACGTTTCCCGGGCGGCGTCGGCCTCCGCGCGCTGCCGGGCGGCGGCGGCATTCAATTTGCCGGGATAGGGAATCATCTGGCGCCACGAATATTCGAAGCCCTGGTTCTCCGCCATCGCCGAACCGAGCGGATTATTCATCGTTTCGACCATGAACTCCGGATCGGGAAGGCTGGCAGCGGGCGCCACTTTGAGCGCCGCCGCGTCGGCCTGGCGTTGCGCGGACTTCAATCCCGGATTGTGCGACAGCGCGATGGCGATTAAGGAGGCCAGCCCCTTATCGCCCGGCGCTGCAGCGGCGGCAAGGGCGGAGGCGCCGGAGCATATCAGCAGGATCACCACGCCCAATCCCGGCCAAGCATAACGGTTGCATCGTTTCCAGCAAATTGCAGCAGTTTCCAAAGTCCTGTTCACCCTCTTTTCTCTTCTGAATCAGTGAATTGCCAACCGTCATAGAGCGGGCTGCTCTCAAAGCGTTGTGATAAACCCTGTCGAAGGCCTGGGTGAATACAAAAGCTCAGCGAAGCAAGTGATAAGGTCGTTTCATAACCTTATTTGCAAGCTAATTTCCGATTCAAAAGACTTTATCGCATGGCTTCTAAAACAGAAGCTGTTGATATTCGTCAACAGCCCGGTCTCCCCGTGGGAGTCCCAAAAAAATTTGGAGAAGAATGAAAAAACTGTCCGTCTCACCGCGGCACCCCATTCTCCGCAACCCGGCGTTCCCGGGGCCGCCCGGAGGCGGAGCAAGGTTCGAATGAATCATTCGTCCTTGTTAATCCTAGAATAATTCATGGAGCTTAAACAGAAATGAAACCGACCTTAAAATAAACTGAGAGTATTGCCCCCATTAACAAAAAAATGAAGGCCGTCTGATTGCTCGGCCTTCATTGGGCATGATCCTCTTCGTTCCGGGGAAACTTGATTTCCACCCGCAGTCCCGCCGGCTGGCGGTTGGACAGTTGCAGCATCGCTTGATGATGGGCCGCGATGGAACGGGCAATCGCCAGCCCCAGGCCGGACCCGGGCGTCCCCCGGATATTGCTGGCCCGGTAAAAACGGTTTCCCACCAAAGGCAATTCGGCCTCGGGAATTCCCGGCCCGTCATCGCTGACGGATACAACCGGCTCTCCCTCATGGTTGCCGATCCACACCTCAATCCGCCCTTGGCCGGCTGTGTATTTCAGCGCGTTATCCAGCAGGATGATCAACAGTTGCTTGAGTTTGTCGGCCTCTCCCAGGACCGGCAAGCTGTCGGGCGCTTGCAGGGTGAGCCTCCGGTCCGCCGCCGGCCCGTGCAGAAAACCGGAGACCGCTTCCCGGGCAATGGCGGCCAAGTCCACCGGGAGTCGCTCGGGGTGGCTCTGCCCCTCCACCCGGGCCAGCAGCAACAATTCGTGGACCAGCCCGGCCATCCGGTCCACCTCGGCGGCGATATCCCGCAGCACCTGGCTCCGTTCGGCTTCCGGAAGCTTCGTCGCATGGTTTAAGAAGTCCAGATTGGCTTTGATCGAGGTCAGCGGGGTCCGCAGCTCATGAGATGCGTCCGCCAGAAACTTGCGCTGGGTTTCATAGGAGTCTTCGAGGGAACTCAGCATCTGGTTGAGCGCTTGGCAGAGTTCGCCAAACTCATCTCGCGCCCAGCCGAGATTGGCGATCCTCCGGCCCAGCTGGCCCGAGGCCGCGATCTGCAATGAATCCCTGGTCATCAGGTTCACCGGCCGTAAGGTACGGCCGACGAAGCTCCAGGAGATCACCGTACAGGCCGCCACCGCGACCAGCCAGCCGCTTCCCAGGAATACCGCCAACCCCGCCAGACTGGAATTCACGTGCTCCAGAGATCGTCCCACCACCCGATAGGACCGGCGGCCGTCCGGTTGGACGAGCGGGAAGAGAAAGATTCGATACCATTGATCATGGATGGCGACCGTCTCTTCGTCCCGCCGCTTTCCCCGCGGCACCCGGATCTGAGCCACCATTCGCCGGAGGCGGGCGGCAACCGCCGGGTTGAGGGAATGATCCGAAAGGGACCTGCCCTTTTCATCCAGGATCATCGAGAAGGACTCGGGCAGCATGGCGTCGGCCGCCCTGCCCGCACCGGAATTGTCCCGGTGGGGCCGCTTTTCGGGAATCCCGTAATTCTCTGCGGCCCAGGCGAGCAAGGATTCATTGACTTCGCGGTTTAAATGATACCGGAGCGCGAGATATAGCCCGCCGGTAAAAAGCAGCAATAAAACCGCCAATATGCAAGCATGCCAGGCGACCAAGCGGTTCCGGATCGGCAAAGCCATTTTCGCTACTCCTTTAAAATATAGCCCGAGCCCCGGACGGTATGGATCAAGCGGGTTGCGCCGTCCTGCTCCAGTTTGTTCCGGAGGTACCGGATATAGACTTCGACGATGTTGGATTCGCCGCCGAAATCATAGCCCCAGACGGCCTCGAGAATCATCCCTTTGGTCACTAACCGGCGTGGATTAGTCATCAGATAATATAACAGCTGGTATTCAGTGGTCGACAGGGCGATGGAGCGGCCGTTCCTGGACGCGGTGTGGGTGGCGGTATCCAGAGCCAGCTCCCCCAAGGACAATACCGGCGGCTCCGGTTGGTTGCCGTTGCGGCGCAGCAGGGCCCGGACCCGGGCCAACAGCTCCTCATAGGCGAAGGGCTTGATCAAATAATCGTCGCCGCCGCTGTCAAGCCCCGCCACCCGGTCGCCGATATCATCGCGCGCCGACAGGAAAAGGACCGGGATCGCGGTCTTGGCCTTGAGTCTCTTGCATACTTCGATGCCGGAAAGCCCCGGCATGGTCACATCCAGGATGACCAGGCCGGGCCGGAAACGGTCCACGGTCTCCAGCGCCGCGGCCCCGTCGTTGGAAACCTCGGTTTGGAATCCTTCGTAAGTCAATACCCGCTTGAGGGAATTGGCGATCATCGGATCGTCGTCGACCACCAGAATCTTGAGTCCGATCGTTGTCACCGGAACCTCCCGCAATTTTTTATCACTATCCTAGCAATTTTTTGTGATGATTTTGTGAAGAAAAGCATCGGCTGCCGGTTTTGGTTCCGCCCGGAGCACCCCTTACGTTTCAACCGGTTCCGGAATAGCCGCTCCAGTCCCGCCTGGCGGACTTTGGACCATCCATCGCGTCCACAGGGTCCGTTAGGATCATGATGCAACCGGAATAAAATGAAAAAAGGGCTGCCTCTTGTGAAGACAGCCCTCCCTGAATGCGTATTCAATCCTGAAGTTTCAATCCGCTACAATTGTTTACCAGTTACCAGCATCTCCGCCGCCGGCCCAGAGAAACGACGACATAAGCCGGCGCCGCTGCGGTGGGGCATACTCCGACCGGAGCCACCGCCGTGGGACATATTCCGACCGGTGCTACCGCCGTGGGGCATACTCCAACCGGTGCTATCGAGGTACCCCATGCGCCGCCAAATCCCACCGGGGCGATCGGGGCACCGAAGGCTCTCGGAGCAAAGGTACCGCCGAAGCCCATCATGGAACCATCGCAACCACATGACATGTTTATCACCTCTTGGATTTTGATTGGTTTTCTATTTTCTAGTAGTTATTGTATTAACCGCTGCAGTAATTGCGCACGTGCCAAAATATCATCTTTCAGGATGAAACGGGAGTTTCTGCTCCGCTTTGTTTATCGTTGCACCCAAAACCCCGGCGGATCGGCGGCGGGCTTTCACCCAGCCGGGTCAGCTCATCGGTTCCTTTCGCGCAACCGTCATCATCCTCGGCCCCAGGACCGGTTCATTCTCCAATAGCCGGGCCACCGCCAGGATGCGCTCTCTTTTGGCTTCATCCCGCCAACCATGATCCAGCTCCGGCACCAGCCACGCCGTGCCGATGACGCCGAGCGTCTTCTCATATTCCAATCCGGCTTCCCGGACTTCGTCCCGGATCTCCTCGGGCAGGTGAAAAAAGGCATTGGTAAACGTACTGATCCTGCGGGGATTGTTATTGCACAATCCGGTCAGCACTTCTTCCCGCATGACCGAGTAATAGGTCTCGTCAAACACCAGGCCGTTGGGGATGGCATAATTGATTCCGGCATACCGGGTAATAGTGAAAGCCAACAGGATTCCGCCCGGTTTCAAAATGCGCCGGGCTTCCGACAAGGTTGCCAGGCGATCGTTACGGTCCGTCAAATGATAGAGCGGGCCGTGGGAGATCACCAGATCGACGCTGCCGTCGGCGATTTCCGGGAGCACCCGCGCGTCGCCGACGCTCGCCTTGAAACGATGGGTTTTGGGAGTGGCCTGCGCTTTTTGCTCCGCCAGCGCCACATGTTTGGGTACGATATCGATCAAATGGACGGAATGCCCCAGCGCGGCCAGCCATAAGGAATAAGCGCCCGTGGCGCCGCCGGCGTCGACGATCGTCAGTCCTTCTTTCCATAAATACCGCGCGATCAGCTCCTTGGCCCGTTCCTTCTCAAGCTGACCAAATCCGCCCTCCAGCCGCTTGTCTTCGTCCATAATCTCATATTGCCCGATAATATTGGCAGCGATATTATCCATCTTTTTTGCTCCTTTTTCCGATTCCACTATAATTTCCGACCGCGATGAATAAAACCAAAGAAAACCCTTTGGGTCAATGCTAACATTTTACCATTCTTCTCCAAAAAAGTGTGTGGTTTTTCTCCCGGAGCCACCCGCAAAGGCCGGGCACTGATAAGCACCTTGTTTGGTTTCATCTTAATTGCTTCTCCAGCCTTCCTTGGCTTACCATCACCATGTTTTGCTTTTTGTTCCGGCCCATATTGGCGATTAATTTGTCAACCGAAAAGGGTTTGCCATGGGCCGGCATA
This sequence comes from Hydrogenispora ethanolica, assembly GCF_004340685.1. Classification (NCBI taxonomy): domain Bacteria; kingdom Bacillati; phylum Bacillota; genus Hydrogenispora; species Hydrogenispora ethanolica. The sequence continues at coordinate 19,455 of NZ_SLUN01000038.1, forward strand.
ATCCGCTTGGCCCCTGCGGCAATGAGCCTTTGCCAACTGCGGTAATATTCATCCAGATCGCTCACCCCGATAACGCAGTACTTTGTCCCGGCGAACCGCAGCATGTTGGCTGCCGCGTCCCCAACCAAAGTGTCCCCGTCGTCCAACAAAACCGAAAGCGAATCGATGGTATGACCCGGTGTCTTGATAATCCGGCCCTTCAAGCCGATCCCGATGGCTTCCAAACGGGTTTCGCCGGAGATTAGAATGTCGTTGGGACGCACCTCATAAGGGGGGAATTTGAGATTTCGGTTTTTCGGGACATACTTCTTTAACGTCAGCATGATGATAAAGCGTTTTAGCGTCAGTAACAAGCGAACCCGCCGGTTGATTACTCCTTTGGGGTGCGCGGCATCGTTTTCACCCCTTGCCAACAGCTCTTTGGCGCATCGCGACATCACCACCTGAATCCGGGGATTCTCTTTCACAATGAGATTCAAAAGTCCGGCATGATCATCATGATGATGGGTCAAGATGATCTGACGAAGCTGGGAAAACTCGACCCCCGCCTCTTGAAGGCGTCGACGGAACAATTCCCAATCCGCTTCATATCCGGTATCAATGAGAACATATCCCTCCTTGGTTTTGAGCAAGAAACAATGGGTCACGCTGAGTTTTAAAGTGATGATATCCATGGAGACCCTCCGATTCCTCTTACTTTTCAGTAAATACCCGATGTTTAGTTGCTAAACATGATTGCAAAAAAATTCCCCTTGATTGCTTTGATCGCTGCCAATTCCATTCAGCAATTGTTATGAGCCAACTTTATCGGAAACGTTTATCAAAAAATTCCTCGATAATATCTTGGATTTTTCCTAAAAAACTTATTTGCTCATCGGAGCAATCCGCCAACAATTGAGCGATCTCAGAATACATTTTCGCGTGATACTCCTGGTGCTTTTGATGAATTGTCAGCCCCTGTTCGGTGAGGGTTAAAGCGACCTCGTTCGTTCCCGGCGCTGCAAAAGTTTTATTCACGAAGCCTTTTTTGACCAACTTATCAATCACTTGGGAAACTGCCCCTTTGGTGATGCCTAAGAGCAGTGCCAATTCGGTAACGTTGATATTCTGATGATCGCCGATCGCGGCAATGGTATGTACTTCGGACCGGAACAACCTGTTTCCGATCCCATAGTCGTGGGCCCGTTTCTCTCCCGTACTGTATTTATTCATAATCCGGCTGAACTGCTGTGTTAACTTTTGCAATTGTTCTTGGCTGGAAATGATCATCGCCCCTTGTTTAGTAACTAAACATCAAATTAAATATAACTCTCATAGAAATCAAAGTCAAGATAAATTGAGCAACTGCTTTTCCTTGCAGACCCCCGCTTGATCGCTTAAGCACGACCTCAAGCACTTCCTTTACTCCATACTAAGGATTATCATCCTGCCTGCACCCGTCCATGGCCGGGTTTGCTTTGATCTTTTCCGAAACGGGGCGGAATAGTTTATCCACTTTCCCCAACGCATAGATAATGGTATCCGCATCTTCAGCGGATAAGCCCTGGAAATTGAAAATATCATCCAAAAACTTATTCCTATAATCGAGCAGGCTCCGGTTATTCTCCATAAACTCCGGCGACAGCGATAAATGCACCGAACGGCGATTATCCTTGGGTATCTGGCGAACGACAACGCCTTGATTCACCAGCCTATCCACAATGGAGGAAACCGTGCTTTGGGATAATCCCATTTTTTTGGTGAGTTCATTGAGCATGATATCGGGTGTTTCATACAGTATGAACACCAAATTGAGCTGCGGTAAAGTGAATCCGTAGGCTCTGAACTTTTGAGCGGCCACTTCGCGCATTTTCCGCTGGATGGACCGGAAAAGTTCTACGATTTTCTCCATTTGATCATTCGAGCACTGCTGCATGGGTCAATCCCTCCCCTTCATCCGGATGATCCCCGTTTTGAGAAGTATCTTTCTGCTTGCCCCGCATGAAGAATACCACGATGATGGCTATCGCCACGGCAACGACCGTAATGGCAATGGCATAGTCCATCGCATCCACATAAGCCTGCTTATATACCAATCCATAGATTACAGAGGTAGCGGCGCCCTGGGCTTCCGCCGTTGAAAACCGGTTTGTCGTAAACAACCCTTGAAGCTGGTTGAACATCGTTGCGGCTTGGGAATTAAAGGCCGTCACCTGTTCCGACAGCCGGGCATAATTCGTGTTGACCCGGGCATTCAGGGTCATGGTCATAATCGTAACACTGAGCGAGCCCATCACCTGACGGATCGTATTGGATAATGCCGAGGCCCTTCCTACCAGCCTTTGAGGAACGGCATTCATTCCCGAGGTATTGATCGGCATCATCGAAAGCCCGAGGCCGATTCCCCGGATGACCAGCAAGAAGCTGATGAATTCTTTGCTGGTATTGAGATTGATAAATGAAAGTTCATACGAAGCCCACGCCAAAAGAAACAGGCCCGGAACCGCCACCGGTTTGGCACCGACTTTATCAAAAATAAAACCGCTGACGGGCATCAAGATTCCCGTCGCGACGGCCGACGGCAACATGATGAGCCCGGTTTCCATGGCGGTATAACCGCGCATGTTTTGCAGAAAAACCGGGAGAATATAGGTCGCTCCCATCAGCGAAAACGTCGTAATACAACTAATCACCTGGCTGATACTGAAATCAAAGATCGTAAACACCCGTAAATCCAACAACGGATCAAGGTGGGTCAATTCATTGACGACAAACAGCATAAGACAAAATCCGCCCAATGTCAATAAAAGAGGATTCTTAATGTCGCTCCAATCAATATTGGACCCTTCACCCAGGACATAGAGGATGCTTACCAGCCCCACCGTGGAGGAGATAAAGCCAATCCAGTCAAATCCCTTGGCGGGCTTGACAACGGACGGTTTTAAGAGAATGACGGCCAAGGCGACGCAAATGATACCGATCGGCACATTGACATAGAAAATCAAACGCCAGTCCAATTTCTCAATGATATAACCGCCCAGCGTCGGCCCGATAGCCGGAGCCGCCATGGAGGCAATGCCCCAAAATCCCAAGGCCATGCCGCGTTCCGCGGGCGGAATGATCTCATAAATAATCGACATGGCCACCGGCATGATCATTCCGCCGCCCAGAGCCTGGATCACCCGGAAAACAATCATCGAGCTATTGCTCCAGGCAAATCCGCAAAAAAAGGATCCCACGGTAAACATGATCAGCGCGAAAATAAAGACCTTTTTGGTCCCCAGGATATCACCGAGATACCCGGTGAGCGGGATAATGGCTCCCAAAGCGAGAGTGTAGGCGGTCAGGATCCATTTTACGTCATCCAAAGAGACGCCAAAAACCGCCATCAATTTCGGGATGGCGATATTGACAATACTGCTGTCCAGAATCGACATAAAGGTTCCAATGACGCATACCAGCAGCGCCATCCATTTATATAAGGCACCTTGCTGCTCTTCCATATACCCATCACTCCGTTACTGAATATGAATTTTGATCACAGCGTTGGTGCCGGGCAAAAATTTCTCATGGGTCTGGTCCAGTTGAATTTTGACCGGTATTTTTTGAACCACCTTGGTAAAAGTGCCGCTAGTGGAGGCGGGCAGCAAAGAAAAGGTCGAATTGGAGGCCTGCCCAATCGATCGGACTTTACCCGTAAAGCTTTTTCCCTCAAACTGATCAATGGTGATATCCACGAACTGTCCCGGCCGGACCCGGCCGACTTGAGTCTCTTCGATATTGGCATTGACGTATAATTTTTGGGGGTCGACCATCACTGCCAGGGTTTGACCAACGATTTCAAACTCACCCACGGTACCCTGTTTCTTGAGGATAATGCCGTCGATCGGCGCCCGGATCACCGACTGCTCGATATCGGCATCCGCCAGGTTGAGCACTTCCTGCCGCCCCAAAATTTGATCCTTGATTACAGTATCGCCTTCTTCGACGTTGAATTCAAGGAGTTTGCCGGAAATTTGCGGACTCACCTTCACCAGATCTCCGGTGAGTGTGGCGTCCTCGGTGGCGATGAAATAGGTATTATTATACCAATAGTACAGCACGACGCCCGCCAGTGCGACGACCATTGCCGCTAATATTCCGATCATCAGTACCTTGCGTTTTCCATCCATATTCTTTTCTCCCTGCCTTTACTTTTTCAAAGCGATCTCGGCAAACATCCCGGGTTTCAAACCCGGATCCGCAGTCGAGAGGACCACTTTCACCAGCACATTTTTACTTAGCGAATTGACCACCGAATTGACCACGGCAATCTCGCCGTCGAATTTCTTGCCCGGGATTTCCGAAACTTTGACGATGACCCGTTGCCCCTGTTTTACCTTTCCTATCAGACTCGCGGGCAGATAAGCATCCACGCACAGGTGGTCATTATTTACAATGGAAACCAAGGCGACGCCGGGGGAGGCCAGTTCCCCCACGTTGATGTTTTTGGCGGTGACAGTCCCGGATATGGGCGCCAGGATCGTGCCGTTGCTTAATTGGGTTTTGGTGACTCCCAAAGCCGCCTGGGCCTGTTTGAGCTGGCTTTCGGAGATATTTACGGTTTCCTTGGTCTCCCCCTGTTTCAACATGTCCAATTGCTGCTGCGCCGATTTGTATTGCGCTTCAGCCGCGGCCAATTGCGTCTGGGCGGATTCAAACTGGAGGAGGGGGACCGCTTCTTGTTGATAAAGTTCTTTGATGCGATCGTAACTTTTTTTGGAATTTCGATAACTAATGGTCGCGCCTTCCAAATTGGCCTGGGCCTGGGAAATCTGATTTTCCCGGGAACCCGCCAAAATTTTGCTCAAATTGGCTTGCGCCGTCGAAACCGCGGCTTCAGCCTGCCTTAGCTGAGCCCGGATATCACTGGTATCCAAAATGATGAGCGGATCGCCCTGTTTCACCCGTGAGCCGACGTCGACATTGATTCGAGCCACCCTCGCGGTTATTTTAGCAGTGACGGCTGCTTGAGTTGTGGCATCCACTTTGCCGGCCATGATATAAACCTCTCGGGATGGCTTGGCCGGCCGGTTCTGGAGACGGGCGGCGGATTGATTGGCCTGCCCACATCCGCCGAGCAGCAAGGCTGTGAATACAACAAGCGGAATCATTCGTTTCATTTTGAACTCCTACAGTTAGTTGTTAATAAAAAATCTTGCACGAAATAATCGTATACGAACAATTTTTATGCGATATTTATTTTACTATGATGTTCCATTGTTGTCAATCATAATGGCGAATTCGAAATATCATCCTCGCAGCGCGTTTATTCCCAATAATGGTAACCGGGTTGAAACAGATTCGGTCCTTCTTCGATGCCACGATAAAAAAAGGCGGGATCATCCCGCCTCTGCAACTTGATATTGACTGATCTTCCCTCCCGCTTCAACGGAATCGGTTCCTCCGGGTCGGCCGCCTGATTATTTCTTCTCCTTTTTGGGCAGGCACATCATCACCATCATCCCGATCATCAGCAGCGGGCAAATCAATGATGCCAGCCAACTCCATTTCAATGAAACGCCGATTGCCGGCGCAAAGAAGGCGATACCGAGCGGTATCAGGCAACACAAAACCATCAATAGCATATGGCCGCGATGATCTTTGCCGGAACGCCCCTGGTGGCATGGAGGAATTTTCTTTTCGTCTACATCCTGACTCATCCGGATTCCACCTCATTTCATCAATTAAAGGTTTGTAACAGATGATTTTATCCTACACCAAACCCATGAAGTTTTTATGAAGAAATCCGCTATTATTGGGATGAGGTATTATCAACCCGGGTCCGGCTTCATTGCCTAAACACTTGTCTCCCCAAGCGGGGACTTCTTGCGGCGGTTCATCAAGTTTTCACTCAAGAAAGTCCGAACCTGTTCAACCAGGATATACACTACCGGAACGATGATCAAGGTCATCGCCATGGAGCTGGTCAACCCGCCGATCAAGGCCCAACCCAAGCCGTGTTTGAATTCGGAACCCGGCGTATTCGAGAGCGCCAGCGGCAACATGCCCAGGATCATCGTCAGGGTGGTCATCAGGATCGGCCGGATCCGTTCCTGCCCGGCCTCAAGCAATGCTTCTTTCATTCCGGCGCCGCTCCGGCGGGCCCGGTTCGCGAAATCGACCAATAAGATCGCATTCTTACTGACTAACCCGACTTGCATGATAATGCCCATGATCGAGAAGATCGACAACGAATTGGCGGTGAGCCCCAATGCCAGCAGCGCGCCGATGATCGCCAAAGGAACTGAGAAGAGGACGGCAAAAGGATCGATGAACGAATTATAAAGCGCGGTCATAATCAGATAGATGAAAATGATGCCGGCCAGCAACGCCAGGCCCAGACTGCCGAAAGCATCGTCTTGTTGTTCCAGATCACCGCTAAATTGGTACGAAACCCCGGAAGGCATATTTACCGTTTCGAGGGTCTTCGCAATATCAGCGCCGATATCGCCGCTGGCTCTGCCGACAGCTTGAGCGGAAAGGGTGATGGCATAATTACGGTCCCGCCGTTCCAACTTATTCGGGCCGGTCCCGTTGACTAACGTGGCAAACTCACTGAGCTGAACCGGTTGCCCGGAGTTGTTCAGTACGGTTAACCCGCCGACGTCGGCCGTTCTGGACCGGTCCGATGAGTCGTACATCACCCGGATAGGGTATTCATTGCCGTCTTTATCCTTGAATTTGGACTGATCGTTACCGGTAAAACCCGTCTCCAAAACGTCCCCGATATCGCTGATATTCAAACCCAGTTTGGCCATTTTCTCGCGGTCGGCTTCGATCCGGATCTCGGGTTGACCTTCCTTGGCTGAGAGCTGCAGGTCATCGATTCCCGGAATCCGCCCGATGATGCCCTGAATGCGGAGCGCGGCCTGATATGCACTCTTCCAATTGGTGCCGCTGATGACAAGCTGAATCGGAGCGCCGTCGGCGGTTCCCGTAATCGTGATTGGACTTACATGTACTTTAATTCCCGGGATTCGTTCCAGCCTGCCTTTCAACGCTTGCGAGACTTCAATGGTGGAACGGGAACGCTGCTTTTTGGGAACCAGCAGCACCTGAATCTCTGCCGTATTGCTCGGAGCCGCCGCGGCATGCATTCCGCTGGCCGTACCCACTGTGGTAAATGTCTTCACGACTTCGGGGAATTCCGCCAGGATCTGCTCGGCTTGCCGAGTCGTTTGGCTGGTCTGTTCCAGTTTGGCCCGGGTCGGCAACTCGATTTGGACGAGGAGTTCGCCACGGTCCATGGAAGGCATAAATTCGGAACCGATAAAGCCCAATGGGAGCAGCGCCACCGCCGCTACAAAGAGCACTCCGGCGACGAGCAGCGTTTTGCCGCGGTTTTCCAGACTCCAGCGTAACAGTTTGACATACTCCGCCACCAGGGCCGAATATTTCGCTTCAAACCAAATTCCAAACCGCCCCGGCAACGAACTCTTTGACAAGCTTTCCACTTTGGCGAAACGCGACGCCAGCATGGGGGTGACTGTGAACGATACCAGTAAACTCATTAAGGTTGAGATGACCACCACCAATGAAAACTGGCGCGTAATACCGCCGATGAGCCCGGTGACCAATGCCAGCGGCAGGAAGACCGCCACATCCACCATGGTGATGGACAGGGCGGTAAACCCGATCTCATTTCGCCCCTTTAGCGCGGCCACCTTCTGCTCTGCTCCTTGCTCCAAGTGATGGTGAATATTCTCCAGCACCACGATGGAATCATCCACCAGAATTCCAATCACCAGCGACATCGCCAGCAGTGTCATCATATTTAAGGTAAACCCAAAGGCCCACATTCCAATGAAGGTGGCCACCAGCGAAGTAGGAATGGCGACCATCACCATCACCGAACTCCGCAGGCTATGGAGAAAGAGCAGCATCACCAGAGCCACCAATAAAATGGCGAGACCCAGATCTTCGATCACGGCATTGGAACAATCCATGATAAATTGGGAGCCGTCAGAGATGATATCGAATTTGAGGCGAATCGCCTGATTCTGCTCCTCCAGGATCTTGAGGGCCTTCCGGACCGCCCGGCATACCTCCACTTGGTTGGCGTCCGATTGTTTCTGGATCAACAAGCCAACCGTGGTTTTTCCATTCGACCGGCTGATCGTGGTCTGATCCTTGCTGCCGTCCCGGATCTCGGCCACGTCCGACAGGACGATTTCTCCGCCGGATGCCGACTGGCCGATGATCAGGTTTTTCAATTGATCCAGTGAGTCCAGTTTACCGGCCAGACGCAGCACATATTGGCCGTCATGGTCCTTAATCTTGCCGGTGGGGTAGTCCAGGTTGGCTTTTTGAATGGCTTCGGCCACCTGTACGTTGGATAAACCGTATATTTGCAGCTTTCGGCTGTCGACGTTGATTCGAATCTCCCGCTGTTCGCCGCCGATCAGGCTGACTTGACCGACCCCCGGTTGCTTCACCAGTTGGGGAACGATAAAATCATTCAAAAACTGATAAAAAGCCTTGGATTCCATGTCGCTGGTAACGCCGAGCCGCATTACCGGGAGGTCATTAATGGAGTAAGTGGACAGAGAAGGAGTTTTGGCTCCGTCGGGAAGTGCCGCCAGGATCTGGTTCACTTTCCTTTGGGTGGCCTGCATCGCGAGCTCAATATCGGCGCCTTGCAAAAACTCAACGGTGACCACGGAAAGTCCCTCTTGGGAAGCAGCTTGAACGCTTTTCACCTTATTGATGCCGGAGACCGCTTCTTCGATCGTTTTGGTAACGGCCGATTCAACTTCGCTGGCGGAAGCTCCGGAATAGGCAGTCGCAATCGTAACACTCGGCATCGTCAAGCTCGGAAATAATTCATATTTCAGATTGACGTAGCAAAAAATCCCCATCAACGCGATGGCCAGGAAAGCGACGATGATCAGGATTGGGCGTTTAATGGCAACCTCGGTAACAGTCATTTCAATCACACCCTTACCTTAAATATTCTTGATAATTTCCACCACAGCCTCATCCTGTAAGTTATCTTGACCGCTCACCACGATGCGCTCTTTTTCTCTTAAACCCCGGACCACTTCAAACCGGCTGTCAATCTCCGCTCCGATCACGATATCGCGCAGTTTGGCAACACCTTTTTCCACCACATAGACTTGGGGATTCTTCACACTGCCGATTACCGCTTCCCGCGGGATGGCCAGGATCGGACGATCCGTTCCCAGGCGGAACGTCACCTTGCCGTAGATTCCTGACTTCAACGGATATTCTTTCTGAGCGGGAATCACGACTTCCACCGGAAAGGTCCGGGCTTCGTCGCTGGAGTCGCTGATACTTTCAATCCGTCCCATCAATGGAATACCCGGGTAAATATCGGTCACTACGCCGGCTTCATCACCGACCTTCAATTTAAACGCTTCGCCGGACCCGACATTCACCTTGACTTTGTAGCTTGACTTATCGATGATCGTAGCCACTTTCGTTCCCGGGTTGATCATGGCGCCGAGGTTCACTGGCCGGTCAGTGACGATACCGGAGATGGGCGTGGTAATCGAAGTGTTTTGATATTGGCGTTTGGCTGAACGCTGGGCTGCTTCCGCCGAGAGAAGATTATTCCGGGCCGATTCCAGTTCCGAGCTTGAGATCAGCTCTTGTTTATGCAATTCCGAGGCCCGCTCCCAATCCTTCCGGGCTTTTTCGTAATTGGTTTGGGCCGAAAGAAAATTGGCTTTGGATAACTCATCGTCCAGTTTAACGATGGACGCCCCCGCCGATAGATACGAACCGACTCCGGCATGCACTGCGATGATCTTTCCTGAAGCTTCCGAGACCACCGCGACCTCATTCCTGGCCACGATCAGACCGACCTTGGTCAGGTTTTCTTGAAGCGTTTGTGATTGTACATCCGTAACGACGACTGCTACTGCCGTATTATGAACCACCTTCGCCTTCTTTTCCACCTCGGCCTTATTGTTCAGTAGCACCCAAATCATCAATCCCACGATACCGATGATGCTTAAGGCCAATAACAGTTTTTTCATCCGAATCACCTTCCGTCTACTATTAGTCCAGTGGTTCAATACATCGAAGGAATTTTGGAAAATCGCGATGTTTAAACGCGTTTTTCAAAATTGGTATTTCCTTGTTGAACTACGGATTAATAAAATGTATTAAATCGAGATTCGAACCTTTAGAAACCGAACGTTCGGTTTAAACATTCCAAAAAAATTTATGTTTTTATTTCCTGATATAAGCCGTCCCACACAGTTAATAATGCCTCCGGCATCTCTTTGATTCTCCCTTTCATCACATTATGCATGCCGACGCCATCGCTTGTATAAATAAACAGGTTTGCAATCTGTTCATCGGTCATGGAGGAGTTGATTTCTCCTTTATCTCTGGCACTGCGGACGATTTCCTCCCAAGCTCTAAGCTCAGCTTGCAAGTTCTCGGTCACTTTATCCCGAAAACTGGGAAAAAGCTTCATCGCATCAAACATCAAAACATAGTAGTTGAAACCGCTATCCCCATCCATTCGGTTTTGCAGAAATGACATATTGGCATGATATTTTACATAGTCGTGGTAAAATTGATATAATGATTCTTTGCTCAGTTTATTGTAGTCCATGATGAATGCAGAAACAAAATAATCCACCACTTCCAGAAAAAGCTGCTCCTTGCTTTCAAAGTAATGGTAGAAAGCTCCTTTCGACATTCCCGTCTTCTCGACAATCTCTTGCATGGTTACTTCCTTGAAGTTCTTTTGCAAAAAAAGGCTGAAGGAAACATTCAAAATGTGTTCTTTGGTGTCATTCATCAATGAGTCCCCTCCTTCGATACCGACCGTTCGGTCTATTTCTAATATATCGACTCCTCTCCGATTTGTCAAGCATTGTCACTTATAAAATCATCTCCTCGGCTGGTTCTCCTTCTTCCATGCCAGTGAATCTTTTAACAAACCCTTTTCTCGCCGCTGAGTATGATTTACTTTGTTTTTCCTTACGACGATTATAGTGCTAACCCTCGGCCCGAATCTGGAAGGGGAACCACCGGACTGGTCCAGCTCAGGCACATCATACATCTTTCGGGAATGGGCGATTTCTTACAGATTATTCTCACTCTTCTCTAAGCCCTCTTTAAAGGCCTACTTCAACAGTTCGTATTATATTACACTACCGATTCAATGATTCCTCTTCCCGTAAGGCTTGTTTTAATTTTTAAGCTTTCCAACCAATCCGCCGCCGTATGCCACCGCTTGCTCCCGGGCCGCCGCGTCGGGATTCCAGAATACTTTCAATCCCTCATCCATTAATTCAAAACCCGCTTTGGTTAGCCCGTCATTGATCATGGCGACCGCTTCGCCGCTCCAGCCTTGACAGCCGAAAGCGGCGGCTTTTTTCTTTTTAAACCCCAAACCGCGGATTTCTTCCAACAATCCGGCCACGGAATGCATAATGCCCCGGTTAATCGTCGGCGAACCGACGAGAATCGCTTTCGAGCGAAAGACATCGGTGATGATGTCGTTTTTATCGAATTTGGCCGAGTTATGGATTTTGATCGTCACCGCGGGATCGGCCCTTTCAATTCCTCGGGCAATGCATTCCGCCACAATCCGGGTGCCATCCCACATGGTGTCGTAAATGATGGTGATTTGGTTTTCCTGATAGTCCGCCGCCCATTCCTGGTACTTCTGGACGATTTGCAGCGGGTTATCCCGCCAAACCACGCCGTGGCTGGTACAGATCATGTCCAACGGCAATTGCAGGCCGACAAATTCTTTAATTTTCTTGGTTACCAGCGGGTTGAACGGCGTCAGGATATTGGCGTAATATTTGATGCTTTCCGCCCATAGTTCCGCTTGATCCACCCGGTCGTTAAATAATAATTCGGTCGCGTAATGCTGTCCAAAGGCATCGTTGCTAAAGAGGATGTTCTCTCCGGTCAAATAACAGAACATGCTGTCCGGCCAGTGGAGCATCGGCGCTTCGACGAAGATCAATTCCTTTTGGCCGAGACGGACCGTATCGCCGGTTTTGACGGGATGAAAATTCCAGTCCTGATGGTAATGGCCTTTCAAGGACTTTACCCCGTTCGCCGTACAATAAATGGGAACATCCGGAATTCTGCGCATCAGTTCCGGCAGCGCGCCGCTATGATCGGGTTCGGCATGGTTGGCGATGATCAGATCGATCCGGTTTAAATCAATCTCCGCAGCCAGATTGGTGACAAATTCCTTGGCGTAAGGGCTCCAGACCGTATCGATCAATGCGACTTTGTCTTCCAACAGCAAATAGGAGTTATAGGTGGAACCGCGATGGGTGGAGTACTCCATCCCATGAAAGGTTTTGAGTTCCCAATCGGTTTTTCCGACCCAATAGACGTTGTTTTTTACCTGCTTTTTCATGGAATCTCTCCTTAAAAATCTTAGAACCCGGCTCTCAATTTCGCAAACTTGCTTCTTTTACAATCGGCAAGCTAAGTCATACACACGGTATTGTTTCCAAGAATAAACTAAAAATCGCAGGAAAAAATAAAGCCCAAGATGAAAGGCAGTTTGCTGGCGGCTTAATCACCGGCTTTTTCGTGGAATGAAATCAAGCTTTTCTTTAATGAATTGCCTTGGCTCCGCAGCGGCCTTTTCGGGGCGCTATGAATCTGGTTTTAGCCATGACTTTATTCCATACTTGAGCTATCCATTATTAAAAGCCATGTGATAAAGTCTTTCCAAACGGAAGTCAGCTTGCAAATAATATCAAACGACTTTATCACTTGCTTTTCTGAGCTTTTGTGTTCACCCTGGCCTTCGGACAGGGTTTATCACAACGCTTTTAAAACTAGCCCTTTTGTGGAAAAATAGCCAAAAGAGGTGCGGTATGGTTAAGAAGGTTGTCATCGTTGGAGCGGGGATTGCCGGGATCAATGCGATCAAAGCAATCCGCGAAAAAGATTCCGAAGTCCCGATCGACCTGGTAAGCGACGAACCGTTTTTCCCATATAACCGGATGAAGCTTTCCAAAGGTCTGTTTGAATTGGAATTATCCGACAATCTATTGCAAAAGAAAGAATGGTACGCCCAAAACCGGGTCAACCTTCTTTTGGGAGAAGCCGTCCGGAAAATCGATGTCCGGAGCCAGACGGTAACCTTACATCATGGTGCAAAACTTGAGTTTGATAAACTGCTGATCGCGACCGGCGCTCTCAATCGCGAACCCGAGTTATCAGCGGCAGGCGAACCCAGGCTCTATACGCTTCGCAAAATGAATGATGCCCGGCAGGTTCTGGCCCATATAGATCGCGCCGGACAAGTTGTGCATATCGGCGGCGGGATCCAGGGTCTGGAGACTGCGTGGGCTCTCCGGCAACACCGGAAAAAGGTGACGATTACCGAGATTCAAGCAAGATTAATGCCTTTCCAGCTCGATGAAAAAGGTTCCGATCTTTTACAGCATCTGGCGGAAGATTCGGGGGTTGAAGTTATAACCGGCTCGCCGGTCGTCGGAATGGAGCAAACTTCGGTGCAAATCGGCGCGGGCAAAAGCATTCCTTGCGACATGGCCATTTATTCCATCGGCATCATCCCGAATTTAGCGATTGTCGATGATACCGGGATTCGGACCAACCGGGGCATTCTCGTCAATGAGCGGATGGAGACCAATCTCCCCCACATTTACGCGGCCGGAGATGTCGCCGAATATGACGGCAAAATCTTCGGGTTATGGAATATCGCCGTGGAACAAGGAAAAACTGCCGGATACAACCTGATCGGCCATCCGGCATCCTACCGGCCGGTTGTTCCGGTAACGACTTTACGCGGTTTCGACATCACGCTGTTTTCCATGGGGGATGTTGATGAGAGCCATGCATCCCACAGCGTCGTTCATGAAGATATAAGCAAAAATACCTATATACGGGTTTTCATTCAAAACAACCGGATCAGCGGCGCGATCATGATCGGCGATACCGGCAAGTCTCCTTTATTAAAAAGCGCCATCGAAAAACAAACCTTATTGGAGGATATATCCTGGAACCAAATTACGGTGGAAGACCTTTTTCAAACACTAAAAACGGACCCAAAAGAAAGGGGTACTCGAATTGAACAAAATTCAGTTCTGTGAAAACAACTTTGTCCACGGCACCGGAGAAGTCGTCGACAAACTGCGCCAAAATCATCCCAACGCAACCATCGAAGTTGAGTCTTGCCTCGGCTATTGCGGCGATTGCGCCATCGGTCCCTACGCCTTGGTCGACGGCGAAATGGTTCAGGCGGATTTCGCCGATGACCTCTATGAATCGATTGTAGAGCTGATCGATGACTGAGTGTTTTGCTTCATTCTCTCCCAAACGGCAAGAGAACCGGGCAAATATCCAAAACGGAAAAGCGCTCTGAAAAATAGCGAGCAACAAGCAAACACTCCGGAGTGAAAACTCATTGGGAGTGTTTAACGTTTGTTATCTCGTCTTCATCCGGTCAGTGTTTGGAAATTGCCACCCGCCAAACCTGCGGGCCTTCCTCCAGATATTGCCAGCCGAACTTGTCGGGCATCTCCGCCATAAACTGATAACGGAGCGGCTTCGGGTCATGATCGTTGATCAATTCCATCGTTTCCCCGGGTTTCAGGTTTTCAAAAGTTTTAAAAATCGCGGGATGCTTTTCTTGCGGCGCATACTGCCGCGCATCGATGCGGGCTGCGAAATCCGGCACCTTCAATCACCCTCCTCGTCGTTTTGAGGGTATTGTAAGTAAATTCGTCCCATTTATACCCGGTAAATCATCATTCCCGAAATATCCCTCCGGTTGTATAAAAGGCTCGCGCGAGGCATACGGTATATACGAATAGCGGAGCTTTTTAAAAGAGCTGTGATAAACCCGGCTAAAAAGCCGGAAAGTTCACAGCGATTGCCTGAAGCAAGTGATAAAGTCGTTTTAAATCTTTTTATGAGCTGATTTCCGTTTCGAGAGACTTTATCACTTGCTTTTTTGAGCTTTGTGTCCACTTATCACAACGCTTTTAATGGAGAAATAGATGAAACCGGCATCAAAGGCGCTCAGCAATGAAGTCAGCTTCATTGCCAAAAATAACGGAGCGGTTTTAATCGGGACAACCCCAATTTATTGCGTTGAAAAAGCCATCGTCATCGGAACCCCTTTTCATGAAAACTGGCATTTAAGTTATTTTTTTTCGGAAGCTCGGCGCATTCGTGAAGAGTACCGGATCGCCAAGCCGTTATTAAACGGCATTCGCGAACTTTTAACCAGCGAAGGGTTTACCGTTCAAAAGAAGACGCCGCTGTCCATCTATGGCGATTTCCGGCCTCTGGCCGTGGCGGCCGGACTCGGGCATTATGGAAGAAACGGTTTGGTCATCAACAAAGACTATAGTTCAGGTTTAATCTTTTCGGCAATCTTCACCAATGCGCCGGTTGAATTCGAAGCAGAGCCCGACATTCTCAATTGCGCGGACTGCGAGTTATGCGTCCGACTGTGCCCCGCGAACGCCTTAGCGGAAGGAAGGCTCAACTATAAAAAATGTCTTCCGTATTCCCTAAGGGGCTGTTCCCAATGCATGAAAGCTTGTGGATATGCGGTAAATGAAATCGTGTGAGTGCTCATAAACTCACCTTTCGCAGATCGAATCCCCAGCAATCTTCGTCAGCCAAATTTTTCCACAACAGCTCGAGCTTATTGAGGAACTGAAAGAGATCATCTGATGAGGAACTGATCTCTTTTTGTGAATGAGCGAGCTCTCTCAGTCGCTCAGCAAGCTCATTTTGTGGATAAGAGAGCTTGTTTTGTGAATGAACAAGCTCGCTCAGTCATTCAGCAAGCTTGTTTTGTGAATAAGCGAGCTCTCTCAGTCGCTCAGCAAGCTCGTTTTGTGGATAAGTAAGCTTGTTTTGTGAATGAGAGAGCTTGCTCAGTCGTTCAGCAAGCTCGTTTTGTGGATAAGCGAGCTGTTTCTGTGGATAAACGGATCCGTTGAACATGGTTAATGATTGGGACTGTGGATAAGTCGGAGAAGTTCCGGCTAAAACGGCGTGGGGAAGCTTGGCAAAGACCGAGGAGGCTTCCCGGACCGTCGGGACAGCTTTCCTGAGGGCCATCCCGGTTTTTGGCGCTTTGAAACCGAAACCGTTTTGGGGATTGCCCGAATTGAAAAAGTTCAAAGCCAACTCGAATTACAGATCACGGATCAAATCATCTAAAAATTTGCCAATGATGATCCATTCGTCACGATGATAACGTTCGAAGAGCGCGACCATTTTTTCTCTTTTCATTTCATGAAGTTTCTTATGGATTTCGAAAACTTCTTTTCCTCGTCCCGTCAGGGCGTAATAAATTTCTCTTTATCCACAAAAACAGATCGCTGATTCACAAAACGATCTCTTTCAGCTCCTTAACAAGCTCACAACAAAACAAAGTTACTCAACTTCCACAGCGAAAAACGATGTCGAACCATGGATATATATAAGCATAAAATGAAAAATGGAAAGATGCATTGACAACCAGTCTAAACTAGATTCCTTGCCCCGATAAGGAAATGTAGGGAAAAGAATTCTTGGATCTTGTTCATTTGGACCACGGTTCCGGCGGCGGGTTACTTTTTTGGCGACGCTCCCGGCCATCCTTGGCCTCCGCTCAGTGGACTAAAAATCGCCTTTATCACTTGCTTCTCTGAGCTTTTGTGTTCACCTGGCCTTCCAGGATTTATCACAACGCTCATAAAAAGCGCTCTAATCGCTCTTCAATGGCTTTCTTCGGGAGGGCTCCGACAAACCTATCCACGATTTGGCCGTCTTTAAAAATGATCATCGTCGGTATCGACATTACGCCATACTCGGATGCCAGTCTTTGGTTTTCATCGACATTGACTTTAGCGACTTTTAAACGATCTCCTTGGTCTTGGGCGATCTGTTCCAAGATCGGTCCGACCATCCGGCAAGGTCCGCACCAGGGCGCCCAAAAATCGACCAGGACTACACCCGCATTGTTTAAAACTTCATCTTTAAAAGCATTTTCAGTCACATTCATCATCATACCCGCCTCACTTTTCTTCATCGTACTGTTCAAACTGCTCTTTCCCTTGAGAAAATGCGAATACGGCGCTTACGGTCCATTGCGAATCCTTTCTAAAGCCCGGGCCAGTTGATCGGGGCAGGAACTTTTCTTGCCGCGACAACTTATTCCTTGCAAACGATCGACCACTTCCGCGACAGTCATCCCTTCGACTAACCGGCTCAAGGCCTGTAAGTTGCCATCACAACCGGATTCAAACTGAACCTCTGGCAATCCTCCTTGTTCCATTGAGAAGCGAACCTGTTTTGAGCAAACTTCCTTGGCGTTATAGATAAATTTCTTCATTGTCGCTCTCCCGTTCTATGAATTCATTGGACTTCCAACCCAGATCATTAATGGTCTTTGAAATATCCGACACTGCGACCAGACTCGGTCGCATTCCATAACCGCGCTGCGGCGGTCCGGATCCAGCCGCACCGTTTGGCCCCCTGGCAATTGCTCCAATCCCCCCCCAATACCGGGGGTGTTCAAGGCAATTCTTCCGCTTTACGATACAAAGCTTCCTTTTCCGTTTTACCGATGAGTTGATTCAGTATGAAGGCGATCACAATAATTCCCGGAATGTCCACCGCCAGCCGGGTCCAGGCAAATTGGGGACCAAGCGACGCCATTTCAAAAAGAAACATCGGGATTTTGGTGGTCGACCAAGCGCCCATGAAAATGAGGATATTGGGAAAACTGACCCCTTTTTTCATCAATACCGCCGCTACCGGAAACGCTCCATATAACGGACCCGCCGCGGCTGAACCGATGAAGAACGCTAAAAACACTCCCAGAATTCCGGAACCGGGACCCATATATTTCACCATGGTCTCCTTGGGCACCCACACATCGAGAAACCCTAACAGGAAAAAAACCGGCGGTATCACCAGCAACATTTCCTTGAGACTAAAGTGGAAAACTTGTAAGGCCTTTATCGCTCGAACATGATCAAAAGCCGCTATCCCCAGCAAAAGCAATAAGGTAATCAAAAAAAACCGATACCGTTTGAGCAGCTGCTTCATCGGACTATCGCTCCAATCACCCAGGCTACCACGAACGAAAAAACAAAGGCCAACCCATTACGGAAGAACGTTATTTTTCGTCCGAAATATCTCATTTCCAGCGGCATCGTGACGACGCCGACCATCATTAAGGCGGATACAAACGCCCCCATCTGCATGAATCCGGCACCGCCTTTTAATAACAAAGCAGCCGTCGGAAATGCCACAAAGGGCGGAATTAAGGTGATGGCTCCGACGATAGCGGCAACAGCCACTCCCCACCAACCCGATTGATGGCCTAAAACTTTACTGATGCTGTTCGCGTCAAAGTATGCTAAGATAATTCCGACCAACACCAATACCCCTAAAAACTGCGGCAAGATATTCTCAAAAGCTCTCCAAGCCTTCGTTAATGCGGCTCTGGTTTTTTGAGGATCTTTTAGCCACGAAAAAAGCAAAACAATCCCGCAAGAAACATACAGGATTCCATTCAACATGTTGACACCGCGGGATACCCCGGTCCCAATCCTTTGAGCGCCATTTTTCCCTCCATTGTTTAGGTTTTTAAAAGTCTTCATTACTATATGTGAAAATAATCATATAGTGCTCAAAAAACTATTCCTTGTCGCATAGTTCCCGGCTGTTCTCGGCTCTTTTCATGATCACCTGATTGACACAATTGAAGAAATTGCCGATGCAAGGAATTGCCATGAAATAATAGACAAACAGCCCTTCTTTACGGCAATCAATGATTCCGACCTGCTTGAGCAAAGATAAATGCCTGGAAATATTGGACTGTTCCGCGCCCAGTCTGGACTCTAAATCCTGAACGCAGCATTCGCCATTCCTTAACTCGTCTAATATGGCTAATCGCAACGGATGTCCCAAGATTTTAAAAATTTGCGCTCTCTCTTTATTCAGGCGGCTATCATAGGAAGATGACATTGAAACCTCTGTCCCGTTTACTATATTACCTTTTTATCATATACTTTTTTTGGATGGAAATCAAGTTATTTTTTTGAAAAAGGCCTTTGACGCGACCCTCCGACGGGCGGCCATTCGAGATTGGGTAGTCTCTGAATCATCGCATCATTGCTGAAACCGCCTTTTGCCGCTTATAACAACCAATTGAACAGATACCCCGTCATCATGATCCCCAGCGCTACAACGCCGAAGAATACCGCCAATAATGTGGGTTTCAGAACTTTCCGGAGGATAATCCCTTCCGGCAACGAAAGACCGGTTACAGCCATCATGAAGGACAGGACGGTACCGATGGCCATTCCCTTATCCATTAGAACTTTGATAATTGGAATTACTCCTGCCGCATTCGAATAGAGCGGCACTCCGATCAATACGGCGATGGGGACCGCTAAAGGATTGGTCTTTCCGGCAATTTGGGTCAAGAGGTCTTGGGGTGCGTATCCATGCATCAATCCGCCAATCGCAATACCCGCCACCACATATGGCCATATCTTCGCCAGAATCTCAAACACGTATCCTTTGGCATAGCTGATCCGCTCCGGCCAACTGGAATTGGGGATTTCAGCTTCGGCCATCTGAATCTGATACACGTAATCCTCTACGTGTCTTTCCATCTTCAAACGCCCGATAACCACACCGCTGACAATGGCGATCAATACTCCGCTGACAATGTAGGTGACCGCCACCTGCCAGCCAAACATCCCCCAGAGCATAATCAATGCCACTTCATTGACCATTGGGGAGGAGACCAAGAAAGAAAACGTTACCCCCAAGGGTACGCCGGCCTCGATGAAGCCAATGAATAGCGGTACTGCCGAACAGGAGCAAAACGGGGTGACAATCCCCAGCAAAGCGGCGAGGACATTCCCGATCAACTCCGGGAATTTACTCAAGATTTTTTTGGTCCGTTCCGGCGGGAAAAAGCTACGGATGATAGCGACGCCGAATATAATCACGGACAATAGAAAGAAAATCTTGACGGTATCATAGATAAAAAAATGGAGCGCCTTCGCCAAATGATCGTTGGCGGACAGACCGAATACGGTAAAGACAAGCCAGTCAACCGTCGACTTCCACATGGTAACCTAATCCTCTCCATCCGATTTTTAACCGCAACAATTGCCGTTACAGCCGCAGGGACCGTTACCGGAACCCCCCTGTAAATACTTTTTAATCTCATCTTTGGACGGAATCCGGCCGGTACATTTCACTTTACCGTCCACGACGAGTCCAGGGGTTGACATGACTCCAAACGCCATGATTTCTTTGATATCCGTCACCTTACTAACGGTTGCCGGTAACCCTAATTCCTGAACCACTTCAGTCACCAGTTTTTCAAGCTTGATGCAATTCGCGCAACCCGAACCCAATACTTTAACTTCCATTACAATCGACTCCTTAATTAATTCGATTTTAGCTTTTGGTACAAGCCGCCAAGCCTGTTCCGATACATTTCTCCGATGGCTGCTTCCTCTTCGCCCAAAGGCCTGACCGGGACCAAGTCCACTACTTCCTTGCTCTCCAGACCGGAATCGAAGAATGTTCCCGCCATTCCTGTTGTCATGGCCTTGATACCGGCGATTAATCCGGCCTCTTCCATGCCGAAGGTTCTCCCCATCTCCATTAATGGCCGCCTCCGATAAAACCGAATGATCTCAAATGGGCACCCTCCTTTATGAATGAATATATTCATGTTCGTTCATATGCTCTACAAAAAATTTTAGCCTTTCTTGCAAGCTTCTCGAATACACATTAAACCGGCTTCACTAATCTCGGCCAATTTAGCCAAATCAGCTTGGCAGTTCTTCAACTTGGCCAACTCCTGGTCGAGCAGGATCTTCAAAAACGGAAACCCGACGAGCATCTCGCGATTCATACGGTAAAAGACAAATTGGCCGTTTTTTTCGCTATCAATCAGCCCGGCCTCTTTCAGCTTGATTAAATGACGGGAGACATTGGACTGCGTCATCCCCGACACGCTTTCGATCTCGCAGACGCAAAGTTCCCGCTGGTTGATCAGGTTCAATATTCTCAACCGATTCTCATCGGAGATAGCCTTAAGAACTTTCAGAAGGTTCATTGCCAACCTCATATGAATATATTTGCTTTCACTCATATACTAATCCTCCTTCGGTCCCCTGTCAACCATTTTATGGTGAATGGATCGTTACAGTAATTCCTTTCAAACTTTACCACCGAACCGTTTCACCACTCGGCCCGGATTTCCCACCACCACCGCGTAGCTGGGGACATCTTTGGTGACCACCGCCCCCGCTCCAATCTGCGAATGGCTGCCAATCCGTATCGGCCCCAAGATCTTAGCCCCAGCGCCTAACATCACCCCGTCGCCGACCGTGGGATGGCGTTTCCCCGATAAAGCTGCGCTAGAATTACCGAGGGTCACCTGATGATAGATCAAAACATTGCTTCCGATCTCCGCCGTCTCGCCGATGACCACTCCCTGCCCGTGGTCGATGAAGCATCCCGGACCAATCCGCGCTCCGGGATGGATCTCCACCCCGGTTAGGAACCGGCCGATCTGGGAGATCAGCCTGGGAACGAACGGTAACTTCAGTGCCTGCAACAGATGGGCCAGCCGGTGAAAAGTCATCGCCCAGACTCCGGGGTAGGTCGTCAGCTCAAGCCAGGCCAATGCCTTTCCCCGTAACGCCGGATCGCTCCGGTACGCCACGGCGACATCGTCGATCAGATAAAACAGTTCTCGAAAGGCCTCTCCCACAGTCCACCGGTATAGAGTAAGCTTCATCTTTAAACAACAAACCATCTTTAGTCCCCCTATCCATTTTAAACTTTCAATCCCCAACCCCGTTCTAGGGTATGGAAGGCCGCCAGGAAAGAAACTATGGTAAATCCGGCGGCCATCAGAGCTTGCAGCGCCAAATTTCCGTCGCTGATCCCCAAGTAGGCATAGCGGGTGATGCCGACCAGCGGGAAGATCGGATTCAAGTACTTTAGAACCGCCAAACTTCCCGTTAACCGCCCCAGCTCGAAAAAGACACCTCCAAAATAAGCTAAAGGGACGATAACGATGGTCAGGACAAAATTGAGCTTCTCGTAACCGTCAAAGAGCAAGCCGGCGATGAGCCCGAGAGCTGCGAAGATGAACGAAACCACCCCGAGTAGGAACAGAAAGCCGAACGGGTGGACGATTTGAAACCCTACGAAACAAGCGGCGGCCAGATAGGTGAGGAGCCCAATCAACACGCCACGAATGGTGCCGCCGAGGACAAACGCCAAGGTCTTCTCCAGATTGGAAATAGGGTAGCTGTTCAAATCCTGGATCGTATTTTGGAACTTCTGGGAGATCATCGAAAACGAAGGGTTCTGAAACGCGGCAAAAATCGCACCCATGGTCGCCAAACCCGGCACTAGGAAAAGTAGATAATTGGTTCCCAGCAAACCGACTTGTCTGGTTTTGAGCAGCCCCCCGAAAACGCCTAAATACAAAACGTTCGACAATAACGGAGCAAGTAAGGTTTGAACCGCGATCTTCATAAAACGGTGGATTTCACGATCGAGCAAGGTCCTAAAACCGGTTGGATTATACAATTGTAACCGTTTCATCGGGCCGCTCCTTCCCATGGTTGATCAATTTTAGGTAGACCTCTTCCAGCTTGGGTTGATCGATGTTTAAGTCGGTAAAGCTCAACCGATGTCTACTTAAGGTTTGAAAGAGATCGGCCAACCCCTCCTTTTTAACCTGTAACCGAATGAGAGCGGGTTCTTCCCGCTCCGGCCGGAACTGTTGTAAATCTTCCCAACCGGGACCGTCCGGCGTTTCTTCCAATCGGAGCCGGACATTGATCTTTCCGGCGAATCGGGCCATCAGTTCCTGCCGGGGTTCATCGGCCACGATTCGTCCCTGATCGATGATGACCACACGGTTGCAGAGTTTCTCGGCTTCCTCCAGATAATGAGTGGTGAGAATGATGGTCGTTCCCGTCCGGTGCAGGCGCAGCAGAAAATCATGAAGCGACCGGCGGAGTTGGATATCCACACCGGCTGTCGGCTCATCCAGGATCAGCAATTGGGGCCGGTGAACCAGAGCTTTGGCAATCAATAACCGTCGTTTCATCCCGCCGGAGAGATCCCGGACCCGGGAGTTTCGCTTATCCTCCAAAGCCAACTCGGCCAGGAGCCGGTCGATCCAATCCCGGTTGTTCCTTAGGCCGAAGTACCCCGATTGCAGCTTCAACACTTCGGCAACGGTGAAAACGAAGTCAAAAGCTATCTCCTGCGGGACGACTCCAATCACCCGCTTGGTGGCCAGTTCATCCCGGTCAAGGTCGAATCCGCCAAGGCTTACCCGTCCTTTTGTCTTGCGGACGTTGCCGGCCAATATATTGATCAGGGTGCTTTTCCCCCGTTCTGGCCGAGCAATGCCATGAACTCTCCTGCCTCGATGTGAAGAGTGACATCTTTTAGTGCTTCTTTTCCAGCAGGATAGTATGTCTTGGATAAGTTCTCTATGGTAAGCATCTAGGCCCCCTGTTCTCTTTCGGCAAACCCCAGCAGATCCAGGACTTTTCCCTCCACCCGCCGGTTTTGGCCGCGGTAAGGGAAGTCATGAATATGGAGGGCCGGGTTGAAATTCAACTCGATGATGCTGTAATTTCTGGCATCCGGCTTCTCCCGGAGATCACGGATGATGATGTCGGCCCCGCAAATTTTGGCTCCCACCGCCCGGGCCGCTTCGATCGCTATCCGTTTATAACCCGCTCCCGTCTCATCGGTGAAATCGATGCTGTCCCCTCCGGTGCTGATGTTGGAGTTTTCTCTCAGATAAACGACTTCACCGTCGTCCGGGACGGTCTCCGGATCTTTCCCCTGGGAAGACAGGTACGTTTCCTCCACCGGGCCAAGCCGGATCTGTTCCAAGGGCGTGACATATCCCTTCCCCCGCAACGGGTCCTTATTTTTCTCCGTTACCAGTTCAGCAATATTACGAATTCCGTCCCCGGTGACATTGGCGGGTACCCGGTGAAGGACCGCGGCCACTTCGCCACCGATCACCAGAAACCGATACTCCTTGCCGGGGATGAACTCTTCGATCAGCACCGACTGGTCATAGCGCAAAGCGTCAGCCACCGCTTTTTGAAAATCACCCGGTCGATGTTCCTCCTTTAAAACCAGAACGCCTTTACCGAAGTTGGTCGACTTTGGTTTGACCACGATAGCCTTGCCTTGAAAACGGGGGTAATCGCTCAACGCCTCAGCTACTCCGGAAACAGTCACTCCCGCCGGAACATTCAGGCCCCTCTCCCGGAGCAAGGTTTTCGTTACTTCTTTGTTCTCCATGATCAGCGGAGCGATATAACTATCCGCCGCCGTCCGGGTCGCCTGTTTGACATACTCGGTTCGCCCGTCCCGGGACAGGCGGATGAAATTATCGCCCGGGTCCAGCACTTCCACCGCCACTCCCCGGTTTATGGCTTCCTTGATCAATACCTGAGTGGAAAGTTCCATATCACGGTATTCAGCCATTTTTGTTCAACCCCATTTCCTGATATTATCAAGGTTCCGGTGACGCCCCGCCAGATCCAACCCAAACTCGGCATGACTCTCCCCATATTCAGCCATCTCTTGCAAAATCCGCGCCGCAGGCAGCAACGACAGGTCCAATACTTTCCGGTATTCGGCTTCGACCACCCTCCGGTATTTCCCATCACCGCCTCTGTCCATCAAAGAGGCCACGATGGCTAATTTCTTGAACAGCTCACTGGCCCATACCCGCAGCGCCACAGGAAAAAAACCCGAACGGTGCAACATCAAACGCGGGCGACGGCCAAGCAAGGCTGCCAAGTGGTGGTTCTGGTTAGCGTTCTGCAGCTCCCCTCTGCCCATAGGTTTGCTTTCCTCAAATAGACAAAAAGCCAGAAACACCTGTAAAAAGTAGAGTTGATCGAGGCTAATGCCGGCCTTTTCATACGGGTTCAGATCCAGGGTCCGGACTTCAAGATACTGGACTCCTTGGTCCTCCAGAGCGTCCAGTTGGCTTCGGCCCTTTCCCGCCGCTCGCTTTAACCGGATGGCCGCGTAAAATTCACTCTCCTTCTGTAGAACGTTGGCGTTTAACTGTATGGGCTGGCCGTCTCTGACCAATCCCAAACGGGCATACTCCCGGTTGTGGATAGACAGCAGGCGGCGTATATCCCCCACATATTCAGCTAAACTGTTATAGGACACCGGATATTGCCGTTGTATCGCGTCAGAATACCCAAATCGGCTTACTCTGAGAGATGTAGCGTACCGTTGGTAATGGTCGACCAGATTCCGGCATTCCGGACAGCAATCCTCCACCAGTTTCAGCTCCTGACGGATTACCGGCTGGTAGCTTATGTCGATTACCGGCGACGCGCCGAATAGATAGATAGGCAACCAACGATAACGGAGAAAGTTCCGCGCCACCCCAAAGTAAAGATTGTCGCGGAATTCCCGCTCTGTTTCCCCTTGACCCAGCCAGGTCCTGAGCAATTCCAGCAGCTCTTCACTGAATGAATAGTTATAATGAACCCCGGAGATCATCTGCATTTTTTTGCCGTAGCGAAGGGCCAACCCTTGGCGGTAAACACTCCGTTCCCGACCCTCGGGAGAATCATCGAACCGGGCGATGGGAATCTGCTCCTCCTCAGGCAATCGAGGCGGCATGCTTAACGGCCAGAGCAGCTCGGTTTCGATCCCGGCCTCCGCTTCCCGGGTGATCGCAAGCAAGCTTTCATAGGTATCTTCGATGGTCGGCAAAGCCGGGGTGATCAGTTCCAGCTGACTTTCGGCAAAGTCCGTAGTAATTTGGGGGTTGGTCAGTTTATTCCCGAAGACCGCCGGGTGATCGGTAAGGGCCAGATCGCCGGAGGAGGTGATCCGTTGCCCTTCCCTCTCCAATCCCCAGTGCCCGGCGAGTAACATGTGGCTATTCACGCCCTCGGAAAAAAGATTGCGCATCGCGTCGAATTTTGCAGCCATCCATTCCACCGCCTCGAAAGAATCAAATTCCAGTAATACAACTGTTCGTAAACCATCGAACATTCTGCCCAAAAAAAATTTACTTTAGAAGCCATGTGATAAAGTTTCGAAACGAGATCAGCATGCAAAAAGGTTTAAAAATCGACTTTATCACTTGCTTCTCTGAGCTTTTGTGTTCACCCTGGCCTTCGGACAGGGTTTATCACAACGCTTTTAGAAAGTCCCGAATGGCCTGGACCGCGTCCTGGTTGATTTTACAGCAAAAACATTGGCCGCTCCGGGTCACTGTGATCAGGCCGGCGTTTTGGAGTTCTTTGAAGTGATGGGAAACGGTGGAACGGGACAGCGGCAGGGAGCAGCAGGCTTTGGTGAAACAGCGATCCACTCCATCGTAGCAGACATACTCCTCCCCTTCGGCTTCCGAGTTCCACTGATAGAGCATCTTGAAGAGATTCAGCCGCTGCTCGTTGGAGAGAGCTTTGAAGATTTTAGCAAGTTCAACGGTTTCCATAGTTTTATGGTAGTCGAACAATCGAATCCTGTCAAGTCGAAATTATCACGCCGAAAAATTCCTTCTAAAGTCCTCGGCCACGTTTTTACCAACAAGAGCCCCCGAACGAAATACGTCTTACCGTCCCTATTATCCTTCCCTATTTTGGGATAATAGTTCTTTTCCTGCTTTGAAAGCATCCCCAAGCTTCCCGCCTAAGTTCCAATACTCCCGAATCGTGGCGCAATAGACCAACGGGTTGACTTGGACAATATCAATCATCGGACGGTTATCAACGATCCGGACTTTGTCGGAATCGATCCGGGTGTTAACAACTTTCCCAAGAACCAATCGATAATCACCTAACTCGACTTCACCGGTTACCCTGCACTCCAAGTTAAACGGGCACTCTTTGATAATCGGTGTTTGGATCTGTCTTCCCGGAATGGCTGTGAAGCCAGTTGTTTCAAACTTTTTCGTTTTGCGGCCGGAAACCAGTCCACAGTAATCTGTTTCACGGTAATGTTCGGCGCGGGGGATGTTCAGGGTGAACTCCTTGGTCTTTCGAATTAAATCGAGCGAATAGCGCCGCTGGTCAAAGGAGACTCCAACCGTCGGCGGTGTCGAACTGACCATTCCCGCCCAGGCGATCGTGGCTATATTGGGGTGTTCAATCGTGCCGCTCACGATTAAAGCCGCCGGTACCGGAAAGAAAATATCAGTCGGTCCGAGTTCGGTTTTCATGCTTAACCCTCCTTTTTAACGTTGCTTTTATTCCTCTTTCAACCAAGGCTTGTAACTTGGCCCTTATTCCTCCTCCATCAAATTTCTGCAACAATTAACGGCCGCCAACGCTTCGAGCAAAATCGTCAGGCTATCGATGACTTGCTCCCGCTTATTTTCGGGAATCGAGTCGAATACATTGGCAAAAAGGCTTCCATACTGTTCTCAATGGTTTGAAATGCTTTCCTTCCGCTTGGGGTGAGTTGAATCATGATATAGCGGCGATCCCGCGGATCAATCTCGCGGGTTGCTAAGTTATGGGTGACCAAATGATTGATGGTGCGATTCATGGTACTCTTATCAAGAGCTAAAGTCGCGGCTAAATCATTCAATGAGATACTGCCTGCCCGACCAATCTCCACCACCGCATGACACTGAGCAAAAGTTACCCCACAACAAGACGCTTCCAGTTCATCAAGCAAACCTAGCTTTCTCTCTAATCGGCGTATCACTTCACGTAAGAATTTTGAATTGGTTTGAAAATCCATGGATAATCCCTCCATGAATTATGGTACATAAAACTGTTGTAATATACAACTACTGTTTTTAGAATTCTTCTTCTATTTTGAAGCGATGATTGGAATAAAACCAGCTTAGGCGAATTCAAGGGATTTAAAATCAATCTCGCCGGAAAGCATCGGCAAATTCCCGGCGTTACGGTGTTCCCGCCCTCCATCTTTAGAAGATCCGCCGCACATACGGTTCGGAATAAAACTTTTATTCTTTAATTGGCAGAACAGCGCCATCCCTAAGAAACAGCGGTATCATCGCCAAGGGAGCGTCGCACTCCACCCATTGTCCGCCCTGATAGGACTGGCCGTTATGCGCATCCCGCCATAGGCTTCCTTGCGGCAGATAGACCTTCCGGGACCGGGCGCTTTCGTAAAGCACCGGCGCGACCAGCAGTTCCGGGCCGAACATGAACTGGTCTTCACTATTCCAAGCCTCCCGGTCAGCCGGGAAATCGTAGAATAGCGGACGCATCGGCGGAGTCCCCCGCTCATGCGCCTCCCGCATAATTCGGGTGATGTAGGGACGCAACCGTTTGCGAATGAAAAGGTACTCGGCAAAGATCGCATACGCCTCTGCCCCGTAGCTCCAGACTTCATTGGCCGCGCCGCTGGAGCACAGGCCGCCGCCGCTAACCCCAAGCGGCGCCGCGTGCGGTTCTCTGTCGCCGTGCAAGCGGAACACCGGGCAGAACGCGGCATACTGGAACCAGCGGATGACGCATTCCCGGAACGCGGGATCGTCCGGGTTACCGCCGTGAAATCCGCCGATATCAGTGGTCCACCAGGGAATGCCCGCCAACCCCATGTTCAGGCCGGCCTTGAGCTGATTCCGGAGCGAGGCGAAACTGGAATCGATGTCGCCGGACCAGACCAGCGCCCCGTAACGTTGGCTGCCCGCCCAGGCGCAACGGATCAGGTTGAGCACGTTTTGCTGGCCGGCCCCGGTCATCCCGTCAAAGAACGTCTTGGCGTACATGACCGGATAAATATTGCCAATCTCCAGATCGGTCCCCAAGTGGTAACGGTAGTTGTCATAATCGTAAACTGAATATTCCGGTTCCGCCTCGTCCAGCCAGAAGAGGCGGATCCCCTTATCGTAGTAATTGGCTTTCGCCTTTTGCCAGACAAACTGACGCGCTCCCGGGTGGGTGGCGTCAAAAAAGACGGTCTCGGCCATAAAGTCCATGCTGGTGCGGATGCCCCGCTCGGTCCGGATCAAATACCCTTTTTGCAGCATCTCCGAGTAATGGGCGCTGGTTTTATCCACCGTCGGCCAGACGGAGACCATCAGTTCGATGCCCATCGCCCGCAGTTCCCGGACCATCCCCTCGGGATCGGGCCAATAATCCGGGTCAAACCGCCATTCCCCCTGCTTGGGCCAATGGAAGAAATCGATGACAATCACCGAAATGGGCAGGCCGCGCCGCTTGTATTCCCGGGCGACCGCAAGGAGCTCCTCCTGGGTCTGGTAGCGCAGCTTGCACTGGCAGAAGCCCATGGCGTAATCCGGCATCATCGGAACGGTTCCGGTCGCCCGGGCATACGCCTCCTCGATCTCGGCCGGCGTGTCGCCGGCGGTGATCCAGTAGTCCAGCAAAGGGGTGGACCGGGCGGTCCACTCGGTGATGTTTTTGCCGAAAGTCACCCGCCCGATGGCGGGATTGTTCCATAGAAAACCGTAACCCAGGCTGGACAAGACAAAAGGGACACTGGCCTGGGAATTGCGGTGGGCCAACTCCAGGGTGCAGTTCTTGATATCGAGGAACGGCTGTTGATACTGGCCCATCCCGAAGAGCTTCTCCTCGGGCTCCGATTCAAAGCGCGCGGTCAGTTGGTAATTGCCGCCGGAAATCGCTTTGAACTCCCGGGCGTCCATATTTAAAGCGCTGCAAAATTCGCGGATGTCATTGCGGTTTCTGACGTATTCCTGCAGTAGAATCCGGCCTTGCCGATTGGAGAACGTGATCTTTCCCGCGGCCGAAATATCGGCCCGGATTTTGCCGTTGACCAGCGAAGCCGTCCGGCCGCTGCTGGAAACCTGGCAATCGCCGGCCGCCGCCGGCAACAATGCCCAGTCCGCCATGGGCATGACCGCCAGATGGGTCGCCCGGATCCGCAGACTGTCCCGGCCCCAGGGCTCCACCCATAACTGCTCGCTGTCGTATTCGCAGATTAAACGATGGCCCTCGCTTCGGAATAGATAGTCCATGAATATCCCCTTCTTAACTTGGAATGGGTTGCCGTGGTCACCCTTTGACGGCGCCAGTGGTCAATCCGGTTACAATATACTTCTGCATCAAAATGAAGATCAGCACGACCGGAAATACCGTCAGCGCCCCAAAAGCCATCACCCGGTTCCAGGAAACCCCGTATTGGCCGATGAAGTTGTAGATCCCCGCCGTCATCGGCATCAACGTCTGTTGATTCATGAAGGTGTTGGCGTAAATCAGATCGCCCCAGCCGAAAAGGAACGAGAAAACGGCGACAACGACGGCGCCGGGATAGGCGATGGGCAGCATGATCTTCCAAAATGCCATCAAGGCGTTGCAGCCGTCGACCCGGGCCGAATCATCGAGTTCTTTGGGAATGGATAAAAAATAAGTCCGCAGCATCAGGACAGAGAAAGGGATGGCGATGGTCGCATCGGCGATCATCGGTCCCCAAAAGGTATTATAGAAGTTTAACTTATTAAAAATGATAAACAGCGGCGTCAGGATCAGAGTGGCCGGCAACATCTGGGTGATCAGAAACGATAAAATCAAAATCTTCCGCCCCCGGAAGGTAAAACGGGCCAGTCCGTAGGCAGCCATGGAAGACAGAATGACGCTCAGGGCCATCGTTCCGCCGGAGATAATGCAACTGTTCAGGAAGGAGCGGAACATGTTATACTGGCCTTTGAACTGATCCAGGTAGGGGTCCAAATACAGCCGGGACGGCAACAACGAGGGAGGAGACTGAAAAATCTCCGCTTCCATCTTAAAGGAACTGGATAATAGCCAGAATAACGGGAAAAGAAAGATCAGGCCCACCAGGAGCGCCAGGATATTTAGGTACATCTGGCGGGACTGCTGATTTCGCTGGCTGGATCCCATCCTACATTCCCTCCTCTTCCCGGATCAACCGCAAATAACCCAAACTGACCATGAAAAGCACGATAAACAGGATGTTGGCTACCGCGGCCCCCTTGCTGAAGCTGAATTCCGTGAAGGATAGCCGGTATGAAAAGGTGGACAGCACCTCGGTGGCATTGACCGGGCCGCCCTTGGTCATGACATAGACCAGGTCAAACACCTTGAACGTATAGATAAATCCCAGAATCAACACCGCCTCAATCGCCGGTTTCAGCAGCGGGGCCGTCACATGGATGAATTGCTGCCAGGGACTGGCCCCGTCAATGCTGGCGCTCTCATAGACCTCCCGGGGGATCGTGCTCAAGCCGGTGATCAGCAGGATCATGTTGAACGGAATGCCAATCCAGGTATTGGTAATAATCAGCGCCCAGATGGCGGTGCTCGGCTGCAACAGCCATTCAATGGGTTTGCTCAGCCAGTGCAGGCCCAGGAGAAACTCATTGATGAGCCCGCCGTTGGTGCTGAAGATGAATTTAAAGATCAATCCGGTGATGGTCACCGGCATCAGCCAGGCGATCATGATCAGGCTCCGGATACTTTTGGCTAAACGGAACGAGCGATTAAAAAGCAGCGCCAGGGCGAATCCGATGCTGAATTGCAAAACAATGCACGCGATGGTGTAATAGAAGGTATTGGCCAACACCGTCTTGAGCAAGGGATCGCCCAGCAGCTGCAGATAATTGCGATATCCCACCCATTCCTTGACCGGATTGTTCAGCGTCATGACCCCGACATCCTGAAAGCTCAGAATCAGATTGTAAACGATCGGATAACCGATAAACGCCGCCATGAACAGCAGCGCCGGCAGAACAAACCAGAACCCGGTGAGCTGGTTTTGATCCGCGTTGCAGTCTTGTTTCATCAATATCACCGCCACGCTGTGTCTTTAAATATAGAATCTGAGTATCAAGTTTTCTCCGCAAACACCCTATGGTTCTATACCGCCAAGCGGGGAGAACCTTATTTGTCTCTTTGATATAGAATTATGATGGAAAACCGGAGCCGTTGGCGCATCACTAGCGGCATCCCCAACGGCTCCGGGCTGGAATCGAATTGGGGTTATTTCAAAACCGCGTCCACTTTGGTCTGGGCGTCCTTGGCCGCTTGCTCGGGGGTTTTCGCCTGCGTCAGGACTTCCTGCAGCGCGGTGATCATCGCGTTGGAGATCTCCGGCCATTTCGGATGCGGACCCCGGGGCATGGCGTACTTCATCTGATCCATGAACACGCTCATCACCGGATCCTCGGACCAGGTTTTGTCGCCCGCTACATCCTGCCGCGGCGGGAACATATTGAACCGCACCGAGTATTCTTTGACCAGCTTCGGGCTCCCGACAAATTGCAGGAACTTCCAGGCCGCGGCGACGTTTTTGCCGTTGACCACGCCCAGGTTTTCCCCGCCCAGGACCGAACTGTAGACCTTATCCCGGGGAATCTTCACCACGCTCCACTTTAAACCGGGAGCGTCGCGCTTCACTTCCGGAATATTCCACGGGCCGTTCACCATCATGGCTAGTTTTCCGGCGGCGAATTGCTTCTCGACGTCCGCTTGGGTCCAGTTGATGACTTCCTTGGGCATGGAGCCGTCTTTCACCAGATCCGCCAGGACGGTCAACGACTGAATCGATTGCTTGCTGCCGAGCTGGTCAATCTTGGCCCCGCTGGAAAGCAGCCAAGGCAGGTATTGAAAGGTGCCTTCCTCGGATTTGACCGCGGCCATGCCCAAGCCAAAAACGCCCGGACTGGTCAGCTTCTTGGCCGCGACCCGCAGTTGGGACCAGGTTTGCGGCGGAGTGACGCCGGCTTTCTTCAACATCTCCTGGTTGTAAAAGAGGGCCAGACAATTGCTGGTAAAGGGGATGCCATAGTTCTTGCCATTGAGGGTGGTCGATTTCCAGGGACCGGGGAAATATGCCTTTCGTTCCGGCCATTTGGCAATATACTTGGTTAAGTCGGCGAAAAGGCCCATCTGCGCATAGGCGGCATGATCCGGGTTGTCGATGACCACCAGATCCGGCAGCTTGCCCGCGACCATTCCCACTGAAAGCTGCTTTTTAAAGTCGGCGAAGGGCACATATTGCAGCACGATTTCGCTCTCGGACTGGGATTCGTTATAGGTCTTGAACATCCAGTTGAGCGTATCGATCTGTGTTTGGCCTTCCATATAGGTCCAGACCACCATTTTGGTCTTGGCGGCGGCGAAACCGCTGCAACAAACGATCGCCATCAAAAGGAGCGTGCCAATGAAAAACACCCACGTTTTTTTCATCTCGTAAACCTCCCTTATTCGAGACTGTTATACTTCTGCCTTTGGTTCCGGTGCGCACCTTGCTTTTTTACTATAGGCTAAAATCCGGCGGCCGGAAATTCTAAAGATATAAAAAAGGTGTAGAAACGTAAGATAATTTTCATACACCCTTCATTTGTCCGAAACAATGCCGGATTCGCTTCGCTCCGTGAGCCATTTCAACCGTCGCTTTTGGAGAAACACTTCTGATACTCGCCGGCCGGTATCCCGGTGACTTCCTTGAAAACGCGGCAAAAATACTTCGGATCGGCGTAACCCACCGCCCCGGCGACTTCGTAAATTTTCATGCCGGTGTGGGTCAGCAATTCCTTGGCCTTATTGATACGGTAGTTTTTGAGGTAGGCCGTGAAACTCCGGCCGACCTCTTTATCAAACAGCATGCTGAGGTACTCGGGGGTGATATGCAGCCTGGCCGCCAGTTCTTCCCGGGTGATCCCCAGGTGGTAATGCTCCTCCAGCAGCCGTAAGGCTTTGGTAACTATCAGCCCGTAATTGGAGCGGCTCGCCGCCCGGCTCCGCATCAAACGGAGCATCAGGTCATTCAATGCCGTTTTCAGCTGCTCCATGGTGAAGGCGTTTAAGACCTGCTGCATTAGCTCTTGCTGGCGAACCTGCTTGAAAAGTTCCGGATCGGTCTCTTTGATGAGGTTGGTCAGCATGGCGATGAACCGCACGAAACTGCCGATGATCTGTTCGGGCGGATAGGGCTCCCGGGTCCACCAGGCGCTGAATTCCGCGCCGATATTCAACAAATCGCCATAAAGGTTGCGGGAGACGGCCGTCACCGCCTGTTTCTCCAGGTCATCGGGGTAAACCAGCGGCTTGGTCGCGCAGCGGGCCACTTTGGCCGGGGTAAGGATCTCCCCCGTGCCGAAGATCAGCGTCCAGCGAAAAAGCTCCCGCAACTGTTGCAGTTTGGAATGGAGTTCCTCCGGATACTGAACCGCCACCCAGCCCAGCGCCAAGTCGGGCAGGGCATAGCGGCCGATCTCCACCCTCAGCTCCGATTCCAAAAAAGCGGCCACCGCCGCCGGATCCCGCCCGGTGAGAACCAGCAGGGTCAGGCCGGCAATCTCCACATCAAACAGCAGGAACTGAAACCGGGACTGGCGGGTGAACAATTCATGGAAGGCCTGACGCAACCCGGCGTGCCCCCGGGCCCGGTTGCGGTCCCGTTCCCCAGCCGGGCCGTCGGCCGGAGGCCCGCTACAGGCCCCGATCAAAACGAACGGCCGGGAGCAATCGAACCCGCTTTCACCGTTCGAATACCGTTGCAGCTCCTGGCCGCCGCCGGCCTTGCCCAGCAGCAGATCCTGAAAGATATTTTTCAGCGTCAAAAAACGCGACGATTGATCTTTTTGGCTCTCCTCCCCGAGTTCCCGGTCGATCGCCGCCAGGGCCCGCTGGAGTTTCTCGGCGCTCACCGGCTTCAGCAAATACTCGGAGACTCCGAGCGTGATCGCCTGCTGGGCGAAGGAAAAATCGGAATAGGCGCTCAAGATGACGGCCTTATGCCGCAGGCCCCGTTCTTTCAGGATCTGCAGCATTTCCAGGCCGCTCATTTCGGGCATTCGGATATCCACGATGACCAGGTCCGGCCGGGTATCCCCCATCACCCGGATACCGTCCCGGCCGTTGGCCGCCTCACCAACCACCTGATAGGACGGGCTGATTTTTTGGATCAAATTGACGATGCCGCGCCGGATCTTGGGCCCGTCCTCCACCACCACAATGCGCATCAAAACCACCTCGCCGCTTCACAAAAGTCCATGATCGTCAACCCGCCGGAATCCACAGAGTAACCAGGGTCCCCGCGCCGGGCCGGCTCTCGAAACTTAACCCGGCGGCCGCGCCGTAGTAGGTCCGCAGGCGGCGGGCCACGTTGCGGATACCGATGCCGTTGAAATTGCAGGGTTCCTGAAGCTCCCGGTCGATGGCGTCCAAAATTTCCGCCGGAATTCCCCGGCCATTATCCTGAATGGTAATTTTCAGGAATCCCTCGCTCAACCCGGCGCAGATCGTCATCACCCCTCCCGCGGTGTACCCTTTAAACCCGTGAACAATGGCGTTTTCAACCAGCGGTTGCAGGAGCAGCTTGTATATCCGGCAGTCCAGGGCGGCCGGTTCGATGCGGAGGATGCTTTCGAACGAATTTTCGAAATGGTTTTGCTGTAAAAAGAGATACTGTTGCAACCAGTCGATCTCTTCGCGGAGCGAGACCTCCCAACTGCTGTCATTGGTGCTGTAACGCAGAATATTGGCCAGGCTCTCAATCATCCGGCTGATCGCGTGCTCGTCTTTTTCAATGGCCATCCAATTGATCGAATCCAGCATATTATAGAGAAAATGCGGATTGATCTGCGCGGCCAAGGCCCGGATCTCGGCCTCCTTTTGCCGGCCGGTGGCGACTTTCACCTCTTCCAGCAGTTGCTGCAACCGGGCCATCATCTGATTGAAATGGGAACCGATCATGGCGATCTCATCTTTGGTGTCCAAGTTGACCTGGACCGACAACTCCCCTTCTCTGGCGCTCTGCATCGCGGCGACGATCTTTTTGATCGAATGCGTCAAGGCGCTGGTCACATAGGTGATGATCAACACCGAGAACAAGACCGTCAGGATGCCGAAGAGGATGGTCAGCCGCTGCATCCAGTACATCTGCTTGAACAGATAATCCCGGTCAATGGCATTGACGATGGTCCACCCTTGCTTCTGATCCTGAAAGCGGTTGATGATCAGGTTGCGCTCCCCGAAGACCCCCGCCCGCCGGATAAACCGGGCCAGCAATCCGTCCCGCGCCGCGCCGGAGATCCGGCCCGGCCGAAACAGCGGCCGGCCCAGATATTGCTTGAGCGGGAAGGCGATCAACCGTCCCCGCCGGTCATAAACGAAATTAAAACTACTGTCGCGGTTCGGGTCGTCGAACGGCCGGTTGCAGGAGTTGTAGAGATACGCTTCGTCGACGCTCAAAACGATCACGCCGAGGCTTGCGTCGCTGTAACTGTTCCAGTCGACCAGCCGCAGCGCGATATTGACGTAATGGTAATCCTTGCCCCGGTACCGGTCGGAATCGGGCGCCGTCAGCACCCAACTGTCACTGCGCAGGGCGCTGCGGTAGACCTCGGTTTGGGTCACATCCGGGTATTTGCTCCAGATGTTCTGAATCCCCGAGTTGTTGACCCGGTCGTACCAGGCCACCTGGCCGGAAGCGGCCAGGATCGAGATACAGCGCACCCCGGGCTTGGAAAGGGAGATGATGCTGAACTTCCGCCTGATCTCCACCCGGGCCAGCAGCTGTTCTACATCCGAGCCGGAATTCAGTTTCTTCACTTGTTCGATGATGTTTTCGTCGGAAAAGATCTGAATGACCAGATCTTCATAGGAGGTCAGCGTCGTATCCAGATTTTTGGCGGTTTGGACCAGATTGAAATGGATCAGATCGTTGATCTTCTTCTGCATCGAGACCGTGGAATTATAGTAGGAAAGCGTCTGCGCCAGCAGAATGGGGATGATGGAGACGAAGATAAAGGAGATCAGCAGTTTATTTCTCAGGCTAAGCTGTTCGAACCGTTTAAAGGGCAGGCTGCCCCGGATCAGTCCCGGCAATCCTTGCTTTGAAAGTCCCATCATCGCGTCACCTTTTAGCCTGTATTGATATATAAGTTGAATTAAATTTCTATGATGCATCATGTCCCGTAAGCCTTCCATGATGGATAAATTAAGGAATTTAATTCAACTTATTACCGCTGTTATAGGATGAAATAAATTCCGTTTTGATTCCATTTACATTCGGCCTTCTATGCAAACGGCTTTGTTAAAAGTCGTTTGCATTAGGAATGCAAATCTTATTTAAGAAATTTATTTCAACCTATCCCGGCGAAGCCGGAACCAAAAAGGTTTTGGGAGATCAATAGAGAGATAAAGCAAGCCCAAAAGCGACCTCTCCCCGGTCCCCTCCCCGG